>DNXA01000212.1 GCA_003506065.1 Actinomycetota bacterium | reverse complement strand
TCGCGGTCAGGTAGTACTTCACCGGAAAACGGCCACCACCAACGGGTTGCGGGGTCGGTTCGATCCCGCATTCGTAGGCATCCACCTTCGCACGGTTGTAGCGCTTGGGGCCAGTGAGCGGTGCAATCACTGCGGAGAAAAGCGCGAAGGCGAAAGCCAGGGCACCCAATACGAGGATTGGCGTGTAGACGTTCACCTACGACTCCTCACATTCAGAACTCGGCGGTCAGATTGCGCGATTGTGAACACATTCACGACCTGCGTAAGCATAGTGGCGGCCTTCTCGTCCGTGTTACGGGTTCACTGCGCGATGGATGGCGACAATGCCGCCGGTCAGGTTCCGCCACTGCACTTCGACCAATCCACAGGCCAGCATCTCGTCTGCCAACTCTGCCTGCGCCGGCCACGCTCGAATGGACTCCGCCAAGTAGACGTAGGCCTCGGGGTTGCTGGCAACTTTGGTGGCTACTGCTGGCAAGGCGCGCATGAGGTATTCGGTGTAGAGAGTGCGGAGCGGGGCCACAGTTGGATGCGAGAACTCGCAGACCACCAGCCGCCCCCCCGGCTTCAGCACCCGCCGAAATTCAGCCAGGCCTGCTGCCCGGTCAGACAGATTCCGCAGCCCGAACGAGATCGTGGCAGCATCGAATGAGGCATCTCGATACGGCAGGTGCAGGCCATCGCCGGCCACGAAGGGCAGGCGCGGCTGACGTTGGCGTCCCACGCGGAGCATCCCAAGTGAGAAGTCCGTGGGAATGACGTGCGCCCCTGCGTCGGCGAAGGGCACACTTGAGGTTCCGGTGCCCGCCGCCAGATCCAGGATCAGCTCGCCAGGCTTGGGATCCACTGCAGCGACAACAGCCCGTCGCCAAATCCGCGTCTGGCCCAGGGCAAGCACGTCATTGGTGATGTCATAGCGCTGAGCAACCCCATCGAACATCGCCGCCACATCGGTGGGCGCCTTCGTCAGGTCAGCTCGTGTCACGCCCGCATCCTTGCACCGATGCCCTGCACGAGCGCATCTAGGCTGGAGTCATGCCAGATCCCCAGGCTGATCCAGCCATGTCCGCTGCGCGTGCAACCGAACGACACGGCGCGCCCCTTCAGGTTCGCACCCGTCCTCTCGATGATCCAGGCAACCTGTTCTCGCTCCTGCCATCAGGCGATGCGGTGACGTGGGTCCGCAATGGCGAGGGAATGGTCGGCTGGGGCGTTGCTGCGAGCCTTGAGGTGAGCGGGGCCGAGCGATTCAGCCGGGCACAACGCTGGTGGTCGCGGCTGTGTGCGACTGCCTCGATCGACGACACCGTCGCGATGCCCGGGACCGGTCCGGTGGCCTTTGCCTCCTTCGCCTTCGATCCCGAGCCCGGCAATTCGATCATCATCGTGCCGCGAGTGCTCATCGGTCGTCGTCGCGGACAGTCGTGGATCACAGTCATCGGTTCCGAAGGCGACCCTCGCAGCGAACTGCGGGCGGTGAGCGTTCCCAAGCAGCCCACGAATGTTCAATGGACCGAAGGCACTCGTTCATCTGGCCAATGGCAGCAGGCAGTTGATGAAGCCATCGCTCGCATTGATCGACGCGAACTGGACAAGGTGGTGCTGGCCAGGGATGTCTTCGCAACCGTCGAGGGTCCGCTCGATTCGCGATCCCTGCTGAGTTCGCTTGCGAGCTCCTATCCCTCGTGCTGGACCTTCAGTGTCGGCGGGCTGATCGGTGCCACCCCAGAACTCCTCGTTCGACGCACAGGCGACATCGTCACCAGTCGAGTGCTCGCCGGCACGGTGCGGCGTCAAGGCGATGCGGCGGCCGATGCGAGCATGGCCGAGGCCCTGCTCGCCAGCCCCAAGGATCTCTCCGAGCATGAGTACGCAGTGCGATCAGTCGCCCGCGCACTCGCCGCACATTGCACCGACCTCGATGTGCCTGATGGCCCACATGTTCTGCAGCTGCCCAATGTGCAGCACCTCAGTACCGATGTCACCGGCCGACTGGCCGATGACGTGCCGGTGCTGGCATTGGCTGCGCTGCTTCATCCAACCGCGGCCGTGTGCGGCACCCCGACGGAACGTGCACTTGAAGTCATCCGTGAACTTGAAGGCATGGATCGTGGTCGATACGCCGGACCCGTTGGCTGGTGCGATGCGCATGGCGATGGCGAGTTCGGCATTGCACTGCGATGCGCACAGGTGGACCAAGCACAGGGACGCATCCGGGCATTTGCAGGGTGCGGCATCGTCTCGGGATCAAATGCAGCGCAGGAGTTGGCCGAGTCGAATGCAAAACTCGTGCCGATCAGGGATTCGCTCTCGGCGCACTGACAAAGTCAGGCGGTGGCGAGCGCCTGATCGATTGCTGTCTTCACCTGGATCAGGATCTCGGCCTCGTGGACGCGCTCGCATGTGCGCGCAACGATTACGTGCACACCACCTGCCTCCAGGGCAGCCTTCAGCGCATCATCGATCTCTGCGACGCTGCCTGCCACTGCACATGGAAAGCCCAGTGCGGTGACACTCGCGGGAATGTCCGCATCAAGTGGTGTGCCGAAGACTCGGTCAAAGCTTGCGGCGAACTGAGGCTGCCCCTGCTCGAGCTCTGAGAAGATCCCGCCGCCATTGTTGTCGCTCACCACGAACACGAGGTCGGGGATCTCCTCGCTCGGGGGAACACGCAAGGCATTGATGTCATAGAGAAAGGTCAGGTCTCCGACAAGGGCAATGCACCCGGCTTCGCTGTCGCGCTGCGCAGCAATGGCTGCACCCCAGGCCGTTGAAATGCAGCCATCGATGCCTGATGTGCCTCGATTTGCAAGAGTCACCGCGCTGCCGGTCGCATTGGCAGCGAAGTTGAACACATGCCGAGCCGGCCACGATGGGCCGACAAAGAACATCCCATCCTCGGGAACCGCCTGACCACAGGCACGCGCAACATGCATGCCCGTCAATTGAGTCAACGGACCCGCCAGCACAGTTTCGATTGCTGCTGCCGCAAGCAGATCCGCGCGCTGCCAGGATTCCAGCCAATCAGTTCCCAAGTCCGCCACTGTGGGGGGCAGCGGGCAGGCAGCAACGACGACGTCTGCAGAGCGCATTGGATCACTCCACCGCGGTTGTGCATCGACAGCGATATGCAGTTTTGCCGCAAGGATGTGCCTGTTGATGTCTCGGCTCAGTCCAACGCGTCCAACCGTGATCAGGACATCTGGAATGTGCGCCTCGGCGAAGCCTGGACTTGCCAACAGCAGCGCACCATGGGCGAGTGCGGTGTCACAAGTTGAGACATTGCCGCTGGGTTCACCAATGATCGGCCACCCCAACGCATCTCCGAGTTCATCCACCAGATCGCTTGCTTCGCCATCAGCATGATCGCCGACAATGATCAGCCCTCGCTCGGGGATGGTCGAGTCATCAAGCAGCATCTCGAGAATCTCATCGATGGGCAGCCCCATGCCTGCCATCAAGCGGGCATCCGCGGTCCACGGACGACCGTCTGCGCGTCCAGCGAGCGGTCCCGACTTCATCATGTCGCGCTGCTCGTCGGGGGTCTGCTCGGAATCAGGAGTCAGTGGCTCACTGAACTGCACGTTGATGTGGACCGGACCGGACTGCATGACATCGGTGGTGGAAGCCACCGCCCGAGAGACTGTTGAGCGCCAGACGCGAACCTGAGACATGAGCGTGGCCTCGCTCATGTCGGTCGAAGGAGCAGCAACGTCGATCGCCTCGCGCACACTCGCGGCGAAGACGCCGACCTGGTCGATGGTCTGATTGGCGCCGATACCGCGAAGTGCTGCCGGACGATCTGCTGTAAGGGCGATCATCGGGACGTTCGAATGGTCGGCTTCCACTATGGCCGGGTGCAGGTTGATCACAGCTGTGCCGGAAGTGGTCACGACGACCGCCGGCACCCCGCTGACCTTGCCCAGGCCGAGTGCGAGAAAAGCTGCGGAGCGCTCATCAACGCGCACGTGCAAGGTCAGGTCACCGCGACCCTCTGCGGCAGCCAGAGCCAGCGCCAATGCTGCCGAACGCGAGCCCGGCGCGAGGACAACATCTGTGACTCCGCAGCGGATGAGTTCATCGACGATGACTCGGGCCATGGCGGTTGCTGGGTTCACTCGCTCACCATTGCATGTCCGCGTTCAGGTCATCCACTTGAGGTGATGACTTTCCGCCAGGCCTCTGACGAACCTGCTTCCCAGGCACGACTGATGCGCTCGTGCCAATGCTGGACTCGCTCCGGCGCGAGCAATTGTCGCGCCTCAGCCAGGGCGTCTGCATCGGGCGCCAAGCGCTGCACCCGCATCACGCCGGCTGTTGGGACCAGCGGCCGTGAGACCACATCAGTGGCAAGCAAAGCACCCGTGCCAAGACCACAGGCCCGATCAACATCAAGTGCAGCGGCAAGCGCAAGCGAGGCACAGATGCCAACGGATGAATCCATCGAACTGCTCACCACGACTGGCAACTTCACAAGCTCTGCCACATCAATGGCTCGTTGCACTCCCCCAACGGGATACGGCTTGATGATCGCGATGTCAGCAATCTCGGCGAGTTCGCTCAATGCCCTCGGGTCGCCACCACGATCAGTGCGAATGGACTCGTCAACAGCAATCGGCACATCGACTGCCGCCCGAACACTGCGCAGATCCTCCCTGCTCGCGACCGGCTGCTCGACGTACTCAAGTCCATACGCGGCCAACCTCTTCAGTGAGCTGATCGCTTGCTCCGAAGTCCAGCATGCATTCGCGTCTATCCGAATCAGTCCGACTCCATAGCCGAGAACACTGTCCAGGGCCTCGCGGACCGCTGCCACGCGCGCTTCGTCGGCAGCATCGTCGCCCGTGATCTTGACCTTGATGGTCGTGCAGCCATCACGAACTGCGGCCTGCTCAGCAAGCTCTCTGGCTACCTGCGGCAAGACGGCCGGAAGGATTGCGTTCACCCTGATCTCGGAACGCTTGGCATCAGGCCAAGTTCCGTAGGCTGCTTCAATCGCACCGCCGAGCCAACGGCCCGCGGCCTGGTCGTCGTAGTCCTCAAAGGGTGAGAACTCCCCCCATCCGGATGGACCCTGGATCAGCATCCCCTCGCGCACAGTGACGCCGCGGAACTCTCGATGGAGTCGCACTGCGAAGGGCACCGCCCCTTGCAGGAGTGAGCCCAGCGCAGTCACGGGCGCTTGGGAAACTTCGAGAAGTCCGGTTGGCGCTTCTCCTTGTATGCATCGCGACCCTCTTGGGCCTCTTCGCTCATGTAGAACAGCAAGGTGGCATCGCCTGCGAGTTGCTGGATGCCTGCCAGTCCATCATCAGCGGCATTGTGCGAGGCCTTCAGCATGCGCAGAGCAAGGGGTGACAGTGCCAGCATCTCCTTGGCGATGTCCACCGTGGCGATCTCCAGATCCTCCAGCGGCACGACCTCATTGACCAAGCCCCAGTCGTAGGCCTGGGCAGCGCCGTACTGACGGCACAGATACCAGATCTCACGAGCGCGCTTCTGACCGATGATGCGTGCAAGCAGACCTGATCCGTAACCGCCATCGAATGAGCCGACCTTGGGTCCGGTCTGCCCGAACCGCGCATTGTCGGCAGCAATGGTCATGTCACACACGACGTGCAGCACGTGGCCGCCGCCGATGGAGTAGCCAGCGACCATGGCGATGACAGGCTTGGGAATTCGGCGGATGAGGATCTGCAGATCCAGCACATTGAGTCGGCCGACCCCAGCCTGCGCAACTGCGTCGTCACCGATGTAGCCGTCATCCCCGCGAATGATCTGGTCACCGCCCGAGCAGAAGGCCCAGTCCCCTTGACCGGTGAGGATCACGACGCCGACTCGGCCGTCGTCGCGCGCCATGGTGAATGCCTCGATCAGTTCGATGATGGTCTGCGGCCGAAAGGCATTGCGCTTGTCTGGCCGGTTGATCGTGATCTTGGCAATCCCGGCTGCATCGCCAGTTGACAACTCGTACTTGATATCGCCGAACTCCCCTGCCGACTCCCACTCGCAGGCGGGGATTGCAGAGGAATGCTCAGGGTTGGCTCGGGCCGGTGACTGGGCAGCAACGACCGGCGGAAGCGTGTATCGCGTACGGGTATCCATGGCTGGAACGCTATCGCGACTACTCTTGCCGAAATGCCTGACCGACCACTCACCCGCATCCCGGTGCCACCTGGAGCAGCGGGTGTGCTCGCACTCATCGAGCCCCTCCGGCAGGCCCTTGACGGGACCGGCCCAGCAATCGCCCCCATCCCCACCATCAGCGCCACCACGTCCAATGAGTACGTCAGCGCGTTGCTGAAGGCCACTCGGCCCGGGGACTCCACGCAGCCGCTTGAATCCGAGGAAATCGCCGTCGTGATGGCGACTTCTGGCTCGACGCAGAATCCCAAGGGCGTGCTCCACACCGCAGCAAGCCTCACTGCGCTCACAAGAGCGGCCCTTGGCGAGGTGCAATCGACGCCTCAGTGGATCGCTGCGCTGCCCGTTACTTCAATGGGCGGCCTCAATGTGCTAATTCGCTCGCTTGGAACTGGTCTTGATCCGATTCCTGTTGCCAGCGTTGGTGGCGCTGCGCCATTCACTCCCCAGGCATTCAACGATGCCTTTGCCGCGGCGCTGCTGCGATCTTCCGATGTGCGAGTGTCCTTGGTGGCTGCGCAATTGCGCAGACTGCTGGCAGATCCTCAGAGTTCAGCGGCACTGCAGCAGTGCTCACAGATCCTGATTGGCGGGGGTCCGCTGCCGCTGGCAACTGCGGAGGCAGCCCGCACTGCAGACATCGCCCTCACAACGACCTACGGAGCAACAGAGACCGCGGGTGGCTGCGTGTTCAACGGGATCCCCCTGGACGGAGTCGACGTGCAGATCGACGAGCTGGATGCTCAGATCATCCTTGCCGGCCCGATGGTCGCTCTCGGCTATCGATGTGCGCCTGAACTCAGTGCACGCCAGTTCGTCAACGGCGCCTACCGAACGGGCGACACGGGCACCTTCGCTGGCACTTTGCACGTCACGGGACGCCTGGACGATGTTGTCACGATCAATGGTGTCAACGTTGCCGTCCAGGCCGTCGAGGATGCATTGACCAGCATCGGGAATGTGCACTCATGCGCAGTGGTCACCGAGACTGACGCCTCCGGAGAGAACCAGTTGTTTGCAGCTGTCACCCTTGCATCGTCAAACTTCAATGCGGAAGAGCTCAAGCTTGAATTGCGTGCGGCGATTCGCGAGAGCCTCGGCTCAGCGGCAGTGCCACGGTACTTTGCGATCCTCGAGCAGCTGCCGATGCTGCCCAATGGCAAGGTCGATCAACGAACGCTCAAGGGACTCATTGGCGATGGAGTGACATGGCAACGCTGAACCAGTGGATGGCCGGCTCGCGGCCGCGCACCCTTCCCTCTGCAATCGCTCCTGTGGCGATCGGTGCTGGCCTTGTTGCTCGGCAGGACTCCTTCATCGCGCTGCGAGCCCTGCTCGCATTGATTGTCGCGCTCGCACTGCAGATCGGCGTGAACTACGCCAACGACTACAGCGACGGCATCAAGGGCACAGATGAGATCCGCATCGGTCCGGTTCGGCTGGTTGGTCAAGGCCTGGCCAGGCCAGAACAGGTCAAACTCGCGGCATTTGCCAGCTTCGGTGTTGCGATGGTCGCGGGACTTGTCCTTGTTGTCATGACCGCACAATGGTGGCTGATACTTGTAGGCATTGCCTCGATCGCAGCGGCCTGGTTCTACACAGGTGGCAAGCATCCCTACGGCTACCTCGGACTTGGCGAGATCTTCGTCTTCATCTTCTTCGGTCTCGTGCCGGTCCTGGGAACGGTCTATGTTCAGG
Source organism: Actinomycetota bacterium (assembly GCA_003506065.1). Classification (GTDB taxonomy): domain Bacteria; phylum Actinomycetota; class Actinomycetes; order S36-B12; family S36-B12; genus UBA11398. The sequence continues at coordinate 11,468 of DNXA01000212.1, read as the reverse complement.
CGCTGAGAATTGAAGTGGCAGATGTGGTTGCCGCATGCGCAGTTGGCTTCCTGATCTGCACACTGCTCATCGTTAACAACCTGCGCGATATTCCTACGGATCGGATTGCCGGAAAGCGCACCCTTGCCGTGGCGCTGGGCGATGCGCGCACACGCATCATGTACGCAGCATTCATGCTGCTGTCATTCGCGCTGACCGGGTGGCTGGCAGCATTGACGAGCTGGTGGGTGCTGATAGCGCTCGCGTCATTCCTGCTCGCGCTTGGACCGCTGAGGATCGTGCTAGGTGGTGGAGTCGGTCCGGTGCTCGTCACCGTCTTGAAGATGACTGGGATCATCGTGCTCGTCTACGGCCTGCTCACTGCTGGCCTGCTCGCCTGGTTCTGAGCTCGCGGGCTCGGGCCAGTAGTCCTCAGCTGCCGCTGACCTTTCAATCCGGTCATTGATGCGGCCGAAGAATGCACCCACACCCTCGCTCATCGCATCTCGCTGGCGGTCAAGGACAACGATGCTGATTGCACCGGACAGCAAGAGCGAGACGACCAGCGCAAGCACACCCTTGACCGGGGTCAAGAACTGCAGGATCGCCCAGACGCCAGCCCACAGCAGCAGTCGCAAGCCGGTGTAGATGACAAGGTTCATGGCGCGGTTGCGGTCTATGGGCACGGCTCAACCGTATGCGACTGAGCACCAGCCGCGTTCATGGGAGTTAGGCTGACCGCTGGAGGTTTCAGTGCTGAGAGTTGCCGGCATCATCGTGTTGCTCGCGGTGTACATCTGGTTCATGGTCGATGTGGCTCGTTCACCGAAGTCCTCGGTTCGCAACCTGCCCAAGGGCATCTGGTTGCTCATCGTGGTCTTCATCCCCATCATCGGCGGTGCGATCTGGGTGCTCTTCGGGCGCACCAAGCCGATTGGGGGCGAAGGACGTCGGGGGCGAAAGGCTCCGAGCGCTCCGGATGACGATCCGCGTTTCCTTGCAAAACTCGATGAGGACGCCTGGCGGCGGCGCATGCGTGAGCGCCGCGGGGAGAACTAAGAAGAGACACCTGCATACGAGTGCAGGCTGCTTGCAAGGAAGTTGACCCCGAAGTAGTTGATCAGGAACACCACCCAGCCAGCCAGGGCAATCCATGAGGCCTTGTTCTTACGCCAGCCCGCGGTTGATCGAGCGTGCAGATAGGCCGCATAGACCACCCAAGTGATGAAGGCCCAGGTCTCCTTTGGGTCCCAGCCCCAGTAGCGACCCCAGGCGTTCTCGGCCCAGATCGCACCCGCCACCACGGCAAAGGTCCACAGTGGGAAGGCGAAGGCAAGAACGCGGTTGGTGATGGTTCGCAGACGCTCGGCATCGGGGATTCGCGAACTCAGTGGACCAGTCGGACTCGTGCCGGGTGGGAGCTTTCGCTCAGCACGATCACGAATGAGCGACAGGCCTGCGGTGGCTGCAGCAAGGGTGAAGGCGCCGGAGCAGATGATCGCGGCAAGTACGTGGATCACCAGCCAGTAGGACTTCAATGCAGGTACCAGCTGTGCTGCTTCGGTATACAGCACCGTGACGGCCATGCCGAGTGTCAGGAGTACCGGAATGACGATGAACAGTCCCAGCCAACGCAGGTCCACCCGCAGGTTCATGAACAAGTAGACGCCGAGAATCCCCAGCGCCGCAGTGATCGAGAACTCGTACATGTTTCCCCATGGCGCACGACCTGCCCAGATTCCGCGCAGAACAACACCAGCAAGGAGCAGGATGAATGCGAGCCACGTCAACGAGAGCCCAATGTTCGCAGCGCGTCGGCCGGGCTCCTCGGTTGGCTTGGACTTCTGCTTGGTCAGCACTGCAGTTCCGCCCGCACTCATGGTGGATTCCTGCGCCACGACCAGGGCCGACCGCCGCTGACCGTTGGCGAAGGAGGCTGCAAAGGCCACCATCGCCATCGCCAGGGTGAGCATCGATGAATAGATCGCCATATTGCTCAGCTGAGCCAGAGACTCCGGATTCATGATTCCTCCTCGGGTGGTGCTTCTGCGCGCACAAGTCCAGCGGCTGCCAGGGCGTGCTCCACGAGATCAAGATCCTCGGCGAGCACGCCGATGTCATCATCCTCAAAGGTCGAGGTGCGCATGATCCCGGCGAGCTGGACAACGGTAACGCCATCGCGTTCAAGGACCTTCACCCATACCCGGCGACGGCGGATGAACAAGGACATCATCAGACCAAGGATTGCCGCAGCTGCAGCGAACAGGGCGAACTCCTTGCCTGGATCAGCAGCGATCTGGAATGAGGCCCAGCGTTCGTAGCCCTCAAAACGCACGGTGCCGGATCCGTCCGGCAGAGTCCAGCTCTCCCCGGGCTTCAACTGCTCCAGTCCGATCTGCTCCATCTTGTCGGTGACGAGGCGATAGACGCTTTGCGGGGTGCCAGAGTCAAGACCAAGATCGCCCTTCCAAGCCGACATGAACAGCGCCGGATCATCTGGGGAGGGGAAGATCGAGTGCGGACCGCGCACTGCGTCGAGCGCGGCTGTGGGGAGGAACAGACCCTGGATGCCAAGTGCAGGAGTCGAGTCTGGGATCTTCACCACACCTGTGGAGGTGAAGTTGCCGTCCTGGGGAAGGAAGGGAACGGCGTCGTCAAACACCACGGCTCCGGTCTTGTCCGTCACCTTGATGCGGGGCGCGTATCCGTGTCCAACCAGGAAGACCTTTGCCCCGTCGATCACGAGAGGCTCGTTGACTTCGATCAAGGCATGCTGCACCGCAGCCGACGGATCGGGCCGGAAGGACACCTCGGCTTCGAAGGCCCGCGGGGCCCCACGTTGCACCGTCCCACGTTCAAAGTCGGCCGTGAACTTGTCGAGGGTGAATGAGAAGGGAGCCAGATTCTCGGCGTTGACGAATCTGCCGCCACCCCAGGCGTCGTATTGAGTCAGAGTGTTGGAGAATCCCGAACCTTCACGGACGATGACATTGCCCTTCCAGCCGAAAAGTCCACCCACGGCGATGGAGACAAGTACGACAAGCAGTGAGAGGTGGAAGATCAGGTTGCCTGTTTCACGCAGGTAGCCCTTCTCAGCGGCCACCCAACTGGGATCCTCCTGCGGACCGGTGACCACGCGCCAACGCGCAGCACGCAGGCTCGCCTGAGCCGTCAGGAGCACTTCGTCTGTTGACCCAGTGACCTCAAGCGATCTGGTGCCGGCCATGCGTTGCAGCATGCGCGGGGCGCGCGGCGGGGCGCTGCGCATCGCGCGGTAGTGCACGCCCACGCGAGGAAGAACGCAGCCGATCAGCGATACGAAGAGCAGGAGATACACCGCTGAGAACCACGGCGAGGAATAGCCATCGAAGAAACCGAGTCGATCAAGGATCGGTCCCCAGGTCGGATTCTCAGTGATGTAGGCGCGAACCTTGATGGGATCGATGCCGCGCTGTGGGAGCAGGGAACCCGGAATGCTCGCAAGAGCAAGCAGGAACAGCAGGATCAATGCGGTCTTCATGCTCGTGAGCTGACGCCAGGCCCACCGCAGCAGTCCGGAGTTGCTGATCGGGGGAAGAGCGCTCACAGTGCTGTCTCGAATCCTGGAATCAGCACGCGAAGCCAGATGGTGAAGTCAAGCCAGAGCCCGGTCACCAGGAGCACACCGACGAGGACGAGCATGCCGCCGCCGATGCGCATCACCAGCTCGTAGTGGCGCCGAAGGAAGCCGATTGCATGGCCCATCCGGGTGAACAGCAGACCCAGCAGCACAAATGGCAGACCCAGGCCAAGGCAGTAGAACAGCGAGAGCACGGCCCCTCGAGCTGCGCTGGCTTCGGTGAAGGCAAGGCTCTGCACCGCGGCCAAGGTCGGGCCGATGCACGGTGACCAGCCAAGACCGAACAGCACGCCGAGCAACGGTGCTCCGGCAACCCCCCAACGCGGCAGTTGATGGATGCGCCACTCGCGCTGCAGTCCGGGGATCAGCCCCATGAAGGCCAGGCCCATGGCGATGACCAGGACGCCGAGCACTCGATCGATGGTGACCTGGTATTCGAGCAGGGTCGACCCGATGGATCCGAACAGCACCCCATAGGAAACAAAGACCAGACTGAAGCCGAGCACGAACATCAGGCTTCCTGCGAGCACACGTCGGCGATTTCCCTGCCCCTCGGCCAGCTCCGCACCGGTTAAGCCGGTGACATACGACAGGTATCCAGGTGCCAGCGGCAGAACGCAGGGAGAGGCGAATGCCAGCAGACCGGCAGCGAATGCCAAGGGCAGCGCGAAGACAAGGGTGCCCTGGTTGATGACGTCAGCGATCACTTCGTGCTCGCTCGCACATCGTCAATGACACTTCGCAGGGCAGCAGCGGTGGTCGCGCCAAGGAACCGAGCAGCAACCTTGCCATCGGCGTCAACGACCAAGGTCGAAGGAATCGCCTGGGCCGGCAGGGTGTCGCGGAACAGCAGCTGCACTTGGCCGTCGGTGTCGATGGCCTGGGGATAGGTCAGGCCGAAGCGTTTCACGAAGGCATCGGCTGAGGTCGCCGAGTCCCGAGTGTCCAGACCCACGAACTGCACACCCTTGCTCTTCTCCTGATCCCAGACCTGCTGCAATTCAGGGGCTTCTGCGCGACAAGGCGCACACCAGGAGGCCCAGACATTCAACACGACCACCTCGCCGAGATGCTTGCTCAGGGTGAAGCTCGTGCCATCAAGTGTCGGCAGGGTGAAATCTGGAGCGGCAAGCCGCTGCGCCGCTGGGATGACAACAATGGATCCGTCACCTGCAACGAATCCTGTGTCTGCGCCTGTCGTTGCAGCGGAATCGGACTGGGCGCAAGCCGTCAGACTCGTGCAGGCGAACAGCAGTGCGGCAAGAGCGCCACCAATGCGGACACGCGAACTAGGCATGGAGATTCAGGTCCTGACTCGAGTCAGGCACCTGCCACCTTGCTCGCCATCTCAAGGAGGTCGCGTGAGGGCTCGGTGTATGAGATGGCCGCAAGCTGATCTTTGCGAAAGGTCAGCGACGTGATGGAGGCCAGTGAGCACTGACGGCTGCGTGGGTCATGCCAGAGTCGACGTTGTTCCGCAGCAAGGCGAGCAATCCAGATCGGCAGTTGATGACTGACCAGCACCACCTCACTGCCGCGCGCGAGATCCCGTGCCGAGTTGATCGCACCCGTCATGCGTGCGGCGACCTCGGCGTAAGGCTCCCCCCAGGAGGGCTTGAACGGGTTGTACAAATGGCGCCAAGCCTGCGGCTGCCGCAGTACCCCATCACCGACACTCACCTTCTTGCCTTCGAAGATGTTGTCCGCCTCGATGAGTCGCAGATCAGTGCCAATCTCAAGGCCATGCACAGCAGCCACCGGCACTGCCGTCTGCTGCGCTCGCTCCATCGGGGAAGTGATCACGGCAGCGATGTCATGGCCTTTCAACGCATCAGCTGCTCGCTGTGCCATTTCGTGGCCCAGGGCCGAGAGGACATAACCCGGAAGGCGTCCATAGAGAACGCCTTCTGGGTTGTCCACCTCGCCGTGGCGAAGCAGGTGCACGACAGTGCGGTCAGATGCTGCCATCGTTGATCAAGCCTTGCGTCGTGCAGGAGTACGGCGACGACTGGGTCGCCAACTGCCTTCACCTGCCTCTGCAGCCACCAGGCGCAATTCCTCGCCATGAGCAGCAAGTGCATCGACCAGCCCGATCAACGTGCTGGCCTCAGCCATCACGTCAACGCGAAGGCCATGCTCTTCAGCGGTCTTGGCGGTCTGTGGCCCAATGCATGCAACGACAGTGGTGTGGTGCGGCTTGCCAGCAATACCGACGAGATTGCGGACCGTGCTGCTCGAAGTGAACAGCACTGCATCAAAACCACCGGTCTTGATGGCCTCGCGAATCTCCGCTGGTGGCGGTGCTGCACGAACCGTGCGGAAGGCCGTGATGTCCTCCACCTCCCAGCCAAGTTCGGTCAGTCCGGCAACGAGGGACTCGGTGGCGATGTCTGCACGCGGCAGGAAGACCCGATTGATCGGATCAGTGAGGGAGTCGTAGGCAGGCCACTCCTCGAGCAGATCTGCAGTGGTGTGGTCGCCGACCGGAACCAGATCTGGCCGCACACCGAACTCAATGAGCGCAGCGATCGTCGCCTCACCGACTGCGGCCACCTTCAGGCCAGCAAAGGATCGAGCGTCCAGGCCATAGGAGGCCAGCTTCTCGCGAATTGCCCGCACTGCGTTGACCGAGGTGAAGCCGATCCACTCGTAGCGTCCCGACACCAGACCATGAACAGCGCGATCAATCTGCTGAGGCGTGCGTGGTGGCTCAACCGAGATCGTGGGCACCTCCATCGGCACTGCACCATGACGGCGCAGCAGCGCGACGATTGAATCCGAAGAGTCCTGGGTACGCGGAATGAGGACGCGCCAGCCGAACAAGGGCTTGGCTTCGAACCAGTCGGCCTTGTCGCGCTGAGCAACCACCTCGCCCACGACGACGACGCCCGGACCAGCCTGCTTTGAACGCTTGGCAATGGCACCAATCTCGCCGAGGGTCCCGGCCAAGGTGCGCTGGTCAACCGTGGTGCCCTGGCGAGTCACAGCGATCGGAGTCTTGGGATCAGCGCCTGCATTCAGCAGGTTGGTCGCGATCTCGATGCATGAGTCGGCTCCGTTGAGGTAGACCGTGGTCACCTGTGGCTGGGCAAGCTCTGCCCAGGGCAGATCAGTTGAACTGCCATCGACAACGCGGATCTGGCGAACCTTGCCTCCCGTGAGGCTGAAGCCGGCATAGGCCGGAATGCCGGTGACCTCGCTGACACCGGGCGCAACCTCAAAGGGAATCTTTGCCTTGCGAAGCGATGCTGCCTCCTGCACCAAGGTGCCATCAACAATCGGATCGCCGGCAATCAAGCGCACGACATTCTTGCCCTCGCGCGCCGCATCGAGCATCGCCTTGGAGTGATCGCCAGCCATGATGAACTCGGCGTCGATGCTCATGTACTGACGAGCAATCAGTTCCGTTGCTGCGTCGGCAACGATGACATCCGCCTCGCGCATCAACGCAACCGCCCGCAAAGTCAGCAGATCAGGATCACCAGGACCTGCAGCAACGAGAGCGACTGTGCCCACCGGTGCCTTCTTACGACTCTTGACTGGTGCGGTTGCTGCGCGAATCACCGGGTTATCTCCTGCGGTTGTTGAGCTGGGGGTCGGGGTTTTCTTCTTGGCCTGGGGGGTGGCCTTGGTGGTTGCCGTCGGCTTGGGAAGCTTGGGGGGTGGAGTGCTGATCGCCTTTGCGCTCATGCCTGCATCACCTGCACCAATGGGCTGGAGTCATCGACGCGACGTTGCTCGTGAAAGGCCAGGATTTGCAGTTCTACAGCGAGATCGACCTTGCGCACTTCTACTCCTTCAGGAACAACCAGCACCACCGGTGCAAAGTTCAAGATGCTGCGAACCCCGGCAGCCACGAGTCGGTCGCACACGCCCTGCGCAGCATCAGCCGGGGTTGCGATCACGCCGATATGCGCGCCCGAGCTGCGCACCACGCTCTCAAGTTCACCCATGGGCTGCACGAGCAGATCAACGCCGCTGGCGGATACCTGCTCGCCGACAACATCCGGGTGTGAATCAAGCAGGCCAACGATTTCAAATCCGCGTGAGGCGAATCCGCGATATGACACCAGGGCATGACCGAGGTTTCCGACGCCGACGATGACCACACCCCAAGGCTGACTCAAGCCCAGCTCACGACTGATGTGATAGCTGAGGAAGGAGACGTCGTAGCCAACTCCACGAGTGCCGTACGAGCCAAGATGCGAGAGATCCTTGCGCAATTTTGCCGAGCTCACGCCGCAGACTTGAGCCAGGTGCTCCGAGGAGACGGTCTGCACCCCGTCATCTGCAAGATCGCGCAGCACTCGGTGATACACCGGCAGGCGTGCCACGGTGGCGTCGGGGATCCCGCGCCCATCGTCGCGCGTGCGACTCGGGCCAAGTTGGCGGGACAGGGACACAGTGCTCCAGGGCTCGTCCGGTAGGCGTCAGCATCGGGAGATGCCGTGGGAAGACCCACCGAATTCGGCCGAAGGGTGCTGGCCGCCTGCTAAGGGTAAGGATTCGTGCACGAAGGTACAAAGTTCATCGGACGTTTGCGTCCGTTATACGGATATCACGCCTCGTAGGAGCTCCGGATTCACCCGCCAGAACTGCACGACCCGATCATCGACCAGCACCACCGGGATTCGCTCCCAGTACTCGTCGTAGAGGGCGGGATCATCCATGATCGAAAGCTCTGACCAAGGAATGTCCAGTTCGGCACACACCGCACTGACAACAGCACGGGCGTCGTCGCAGAGATGACAATGCGGCTTGCTCAACAGCTGCACGCGGTGAGCGCGGGGCTGGTCCATGACGCGCAGACTACGCTCGCGTGATGGATGAGGGAGTTGACCGGGCGCGCGTTGCCGGTCTTGCGTCAGCTGCGGCAGCGCAGTTGCCCAGTGAGTACGACCCCTCGCGCGCAGCTGCATTCTTCGATGTCGACAACACGATCATGCGCGGCGCAAGCCTGTTCCATCTCGCCGTTGGCATGGCCCGTCGCAAGTTCTTCTCAACTCAGGAGCTCATCGGATTCGGCATGGCACAAGCGCGCTTCATTGTGCGCGGAACAGAGAACGCCGACGACATGGCCGAGGCAACCGAAGCTGCACTCGCATTCGTCAAGGGTCGACAGGTAGAAGAGATCATTGCGTTTGGCCAGGCGATCTTCGACGACACGATGATCGACAAGATGATCCCTGGCACCTTGGCCCTGGCGCAGGAGCACCTCGAGGCCGGCCGTCAGGTATGGCTGGTCACGGCTACCCCGATCGAACTGGCTCAGGTCATCGCGCGGCGACTTGGCCTCACGGGTGCGCTGGGCACGGTGTCGGAGGTCTCCAATGGCGCCTACACCGGCTGCCTCGTCGGTGCGCCCCTGCATGGCAAGGCCAAGGCCGAGGCCGTACGAGCACTCGCGCAGCGCGAGGGTCTGGACCTTGGGAACTGTTGGGCCTATTCGGATTCAACCAATGACCTGCCAATGCTCGGCTGCGTTGGAAATCCAGTGGCAGTGAATCCGGATCCTAAACTTCGCGCACACGCGCGAGAGCACTCGTGGCCTATTCAGGACTTCCGGGCACGCAGGCATGTGCACAGGGCAGTGGGCTCAACTGCCGCCGTCGCAGCGGGCGGACTGGCAACTGGGCTGCTCGTCGGATTTGTGGCCGGACGCACAGGACGCTTCGGCCGCTAGCGGTCATTCAAATACGTGAGTTCGATGCATCAGCATCGAGATGAGCATCTGCTGAATGCGATCACGCATGAGATCAGCGAGCGCGAAGACCACCTCCGGATCATTGGCAGCATCCGGTCCGAACTCACTCGTGCTGATCGGCTCGCCAAAGCGGATGGTCCATTTGCTGGGTAGGGGAATGAGTCCCAGGGGCCCCAGCCAGGGAAATGATGGAGTGATGGGGAAGTACGGCAGGTCCAGCAGGCGAGCCAAGCCCTTGGCATCGCCGATGATCGGGTAGATCTCCTCCGAACCGACGATGGCCGTAGGGATGAGCGGTGCGCCAGTGCGCAATGCGACGGAGACAAACCCCCCTCGACCAAACCTCTGCAATTGATATCGCTTGTGGAATGGCTTGCCGACCCCCTTGAATCCTTCGGGCCACACGCCAACGATTTCGCCCCGAGACAGCAGAGTCTCAGCTGCCGGAACACTTGCGCGCACGTGGCCGGCTCTGGTTGCAATGTCGGCGAGCACTGGAACCTTGAACACGAGATCAGCTGCGAGCATGCGCAAATAGCGTGGCGTCGGCAGCGCATCGTGAATAGCCACCTGAGTCATGACTGCATCCACAGCGATGGCGCCTGCGTGATTGGACACGACGAGCCCCGCGCCCGAAGTCGGCACATGCTCCGCACCCTCGACATCGATGCGGAACCAAGCTCGATAGAGCGGGCGGAGCATCGGCATCAGCAGATGAGTCGTGAAGTCCGGATCGAAGCCGAACTCATCGATGGCGCCGCTGGACGACAACGCATCCTGGATCACTGCAAACAGATGCAGGAAGCCATCCTGTGCTTCTGCTGGCGGAATACGCGCTTGGAAGCCTGGCTTGGAAGCTGCCGGACCAGTGTTGCCCGCGGCACGAGCCGCTTGCGAAGCGTTGGCCACGGCTCGAATCTAGCGCTACTTCTTATTGCGACGCTGGACTCGAGTACGACGCAGCAGTTTGCGATGCTTCTTCTTCGCCATCCGCTTGCGACGCTTCTTGATAACTGAGCCCATGGATGAAACCTCACGTAGATTGCTAACAGACTTGCGGGAAACCTGTGGTGTGGACAGCCGAGCCTAGCGCGGCTCAGATTCAGGCTGGCAGTTGGCTCAGCAGAGGAAACAACGAACGGGAACGAATCAGGCGATGTCGACGTAGGAATCGCGCAGATAATCCTGAACTGCCTGCTCTGGCACCCGGAAGGATCGTCCGACTCGCACTGCCGGGAGCTCGCCATGGTGAACGAGGCGATAGACCGTCATCTTGGAAACTCGCATCAGCGCCGCAACCTCGGCCACAGTAAGGAAACGGACCTCGCTCAGAGAACGGTCAGCGCCTGTCGACATTTCCCACCAAACTTCCTGCTCCGAAGCCGCACCAGCACCCCAGTGACCCACGACTTGCAACGCGAAACGGCAATCTAGTGCCCAAAGGCTGCATTGCAAAGATGGGGGACACGTTTGAGGTCCTCTAGTACCAATCCACGGGCTCGGTCAGCAGCCCCCAGAACGGGAACACCGCCTTGCGCGTGGCCAGGATCGCCTTGTCGACCGAATTCTCCGGGTCGAATCCAAATTCGAAGGGCCGAGCCCAAGGCGTCTGTCCGTCGGTCATCCGTTCCGGGCTGGGCCGATCCAGCACCGATAGCACGAAGCTGCGGTACGCCTCAGGCACCATCGAATCCGGATCAACTGGATGACCGGTGACTTCGGCAATCAGGTGCGTCCACGCCCTGGGCACCACTTCTGGGCAGGCATAGCCTCCGCCCCCCACGGCAAGCCATTTGCCGTCCGCATACTGATGTGCCCACCGATGGACCAGCTCATAGGACATCCGCTGACCGTCGAGGCTCATCGTCAGATGAGCCAGCGGATCCAGGATGTGCGCATCTGCTCCTTGCTGAGTCACCAGGATCTGCGGTTGGAAGCTCTCAAGAATCTCGGGCACTACCGCGGAGAAGCCGCGGAGCCATCCTTGATCTCCAGTGCCAGCCGGGAGTGCGAGATTGACGGCGCTGCCTTGAGCATTGGGGCCTCCTGTCTCAGTCGGAAAGCCACTGCCGGGAAACAGGGTGAGCGGGCTCTCGTGCACTGAGATGGTCACCACCCGAGGGTCATCCCAGAACATGGCTTGCACACCGTCACCGTGGTGCACGT
>DNXA01000053.1:3316-3944 GCA_003506065.1 Actinomycetota bacterium | reverse complement strand
CTGTGTCGCCGGTTCAAGTCCGGCCCTCGCTACTGGTGGGCGCCTCGCTCATTGCAACGTACGATTCAGGTTCGACAAGGCACGACCAGTCAGAAAGAGACGACCATGGCCAAGGCTTCCGACGTTCGCCCCAAGATCACCTTGGCGTGTGAGGACTGCAAGCACCGCAACTACATCACCAAGAAGAATCGTCGCAACGATCCTGACCGCATGGAGATGAAGAAGCACTGCATGAACTGCAACAAGCACACCGTCCACAAGGAAACGCGCTAACCGGACTGCGCTCAGCAACCATGGCGCTGAATCCCGAGTTCATCGGGCGGACCTATCCCGCTGGCCCCTCATATCTGGTCGGCCGCGAGAAGATCCGCGAATTCGCGCGGGCTGTGGGTGACTCCAACCCGGCCTATCTTGACCCAGAAGCGGCGCGTGCCTTGGGCTACGCCGATGTCATTGCGCCGCCCACCTTCGCAATCGTGCTCTCGCTGGACGCCGCCAACGCGGCCCTTTTCGACCCAGAGCTGGGCCTGGACTACTCACGCGTTGTCCATGGAGAGCAATCCTTTGCCTACACCCGCCCGATCTGCGCCGGCGATGAGCTCATCGTCACCACCGTCATCGAGAACAT
>DNXA01000053.1:0-3238 GCA_003506065.1 Actinomycetota bacterium | reverse complement strand
CTGCCACCAGCGGAGTACACCGTCAATCGGCTCACGCTGGTGAAGTACGCGGGCGCATCAGGCGACTTCAACACCATTCACTGGAACGAGCGCATCGCAGTTGAAGTCGGCCTGCCCAATGTGATCGCGCACGGCATGCTCACCATGGCTGAGGCAGTTCGCGTCGTCACCGACTGGGTTGGCGATCCGGGGGCAGTGATCGAGTACGGCGTGCGCTTCACGCGCCCGGTCATTGTTGCCAATGACGATCAAGGTGCTGTGCTCTCGGTCTCCGCCAAGATCACTGAATTGCTCGATGATCGATGCGTGAAGATCGCCATCACCTGCAAGAGCCAGGATCAAACCGTGCTCGGTCGCGCGCAGGCCATCGTTCGCCTTGTCTGACTGTCTCTAGTCTTGGACCATGCGTCTTGCGGATCACACCCCGCTGCGCGTTGGCGGGAACGCAATGGCATTCGTGGCAGCCACAACTGAAGCTGAACTCATCGACACCGTGCATCGGGCGGACATCGCCGGTACTCCTGTCCTCCTGATCGGCGGCGGCAGCAATCTGCTAGTCGCCGACGAGGGCTTCAATGGCGTGGTTGTCCACACCAAGCTCCGCGGGATCCATCACCAGGACATCGGTGATCTGGTGTTTGTCACTGCCGCATGCGGTGAACCCTGGGATGGGCTGGTTTCGGTGTGTCTGAGTTCTGGTGCTCATGGGCTGGAGGCCCTCTCCGGGATCCCCGGGGATGTTGGCGCCACGCCGATTCAGAACGTCGGCGCCTACGGCGTTGAGGTCGGCAACCTGATCGCCAGCGTCCGCGTCTGGGATCGCGAGGAAGGCCAGCAACGAGATCTGTCACCGCAGGAGTGCGGCTTCGCTTATCGCAGCAGCACCTTCAAGCAGCAGCCCGATCGCTGGGTTGTACTGGCCGTCACCTTTGCCCTGGCTCGCACTGGCCTGAGCCGCATCATGTACGACCAGCTGGCTGAGCTGCTCGACCTTGAAGTTGGCGATACTGCGCTTCCTTCGCGCATTCGGGAGTCGGTCCTGCGGCTTCGAAGGTCAAAGGGAATGGTGCTGGACGAGACTGATTACGACACCTGGAGTGCAGGGTCCTTCTTCACCAACCCGATGGTGAGTATCGAGGCCGCCGAGCAATTGCCCCCGGACTGTCCGCGATATGACGCTCCGGCCGGAGTCAAGCTCAGCGCCGCCTGGCTCATAGAGCATGCGGGCATAGAGCGGGGCTTTGGACTCAATGATCGCGCGCAAATCTCACACAAGCACACGCTCGCACTGACCAACCGTGGTGAGGCATGCGCCGCCGACATCCTTGAACTTGCGCGCGTCGTTCGCGATCGAGTCGCATCGGTCTATGGCATTGAGCTCCAGCCTGAAGTACGGCTGGTTGGCTGCTCGCTCGACTAGTTGATCTCGCCCAATAGCGTCGCGATACGACCGGTGCCCTCTGTGATGTCACTGTCACTCGTTGCATAGGACAAGCGCAGGTATCCAGGAGTGCCAAAGGCTTCGCCGGGCACGACCGCAACCTCTGCCTCATCCAGAATCAACCCGGCAAGCTGCGCCGACGAGGTCAACTGCTGACCGCGAAGGCTCTTGCCGATGAGGTCCTTGACCGATGGGTACACGTAGAACGCGCCTTCGGGCAGTGGGCAGGTGACGCCCGGAATCGCATCGAGGATGCCGGTGATCAACTTGCGACGCCGATCGAAGGCCTCTTTCATCGCAGCGACCGCTGACAGATCACCCGTGACCGCAGCAAGGGCAGCAATCTGGGAGACGTTGGCGACGTTCGAGGTTGCATGCGACTGCAGATTGGTTGCAGCCTTCACGATGTCGGCCGGGCCGATCATCCAGCCCACACGCCATCCGGTCATCGCGTAGGTCTTGGCGACTCCGTTGACTACGACGCAGGTGTCCGCAAGTGCAGGGACAAGTGCAGGCATCGAAGCGAACTGCGCATCGCCGTACACAAGATGCTCGTAGATCTCGTCGGTGACGACCCAGATGCCGTGCTCAACGGCCCACTCGCCGATGGCCTTGACCTCAGCGGGGGAGTACACCGCACCTGTGGGGTTTGACGGCGACACGAAGACCAGCACCTTGGTGCGGGGGCCGCGCGCGGCCTCCAGCTGCTCAATGCTCGCGCGGTAGCCGGAGGTCTCGTCGGTCATGATCTCGACCGGAATTCCGCCGGCCAGACGAATGGACTCTGGATACGTCGTCCAGTACGGCGCCGGGAGCAGCACCTCGTCGCCTGGATCAAGCAGCGAGGCGAAGGCGTTGTACAGCGCCTGCTTGCCACCGTTGGTGATCAGCACCTGACCGGCGGTGACCTCGTAGCCCGAGTCGCGCTTGGTCTTGACTGCTACCGCCTCTTTCAGCTCGGGCAGGCCTCCCGCAGGCGTGTATCGATGCCACTTCGGATCCGAGCAGGCCTTGATGGCTGCTGCAACGATGTAGTCAGGCGTGGGGAAATCCGGCTCGCCTGCTCCGAAACCGATGACCGGCCGGCCAGCGGCCTTCAGGGCCTTGGCCTTGGCGTCAACGGCCAGAGTTGCGGATTCGGTGATAGCGGCAATGCGGTCAGAGACGCGTGCAGTCATGCCCTCATTCTTCCAGCGCACGATTGCTCTGCACGCAGCAGCCTCGGGCCGGCTGATTGAATGCCGACATGTCAGAACGGGTGGGCTCGCCTGAGCACTATGCCAAGGTGCTCAAGGCTGAACAGCGCTCGCTGGCGCTATCGCTTACGGCGGCTTGCGTGCTCGCAGTCGTGGGAGTCGCCTGGGGCCTGTCGGTCTCCTCGCAGATCATCTTGTTCGATGGGGCCTACGGGGTCATCGGTGTTGCGCTGTCGGGATTGACTCTGCACGCCTCGAACCTGGTGCGGCGCGGGCCGTCAAGCAGGTACCCCTTTGGGCGTGAGGCCTTGGGACCACTGGTCCTTGGGGTGCAGGGCTTGGTGCTGCTCGGGGCCTTTGGCTACGCCGTCATTGACGCAATTCAACTCATTCTTGCCGGTGGCGGGCAGACGGAGCTCGGAGCGGCACTGGTCTATGCGGTCATCGCGTTCGTCGGATCTCTCATCGTCTTCCTGCTGCTTCGTCGGATGAGCGCTGACTCTGAGCTGGTTGCAGCTGAGGCGGCCCAATGGGCCGCGGCAGTCCTGTTGGGTCTGGCGATGCTCATCGGTTTCACGACTGCGCTGCTCTTGGAGGACTC
>DNXA01000104.1:13771-14100 GCA_003506065.1 Actinomycetota bacterium | reverse complement strand
ATCGGCAAAACGCGAGGACACGCGCAATCGTCGGCTTGACCAGTTCATTTCGATGCTCGAAAGGGGCGAGAGCATCTATCCGCAGAAGCGACAGTTGCCGCACTAGAACTCAAGTGCAGCTGGGTTCACACGGTGGCGTTGAACAGCGGCTCCCCGATGTACGCATTCGCATTTGGCACACCCGGCGGGATGGCGAAGGTCGCATCGCCGATATAGCGCACGTATTCGTTCATCCGGTCATTCTGCGAGAGCCGCATCTGCATCGGGATGAACTGAGTCTGGAGATTGCGCGCAAAGGCAAGGTAGAACAGTCCAGCATCAAGGCGACC
>DNXA01000104.1:0-13696 GCA_003506065.1 Actinomycetota bacterium | reverse complement strand
GAGGTGCGATCCCAGGTCTCAATTGTCATGCGGACCTTGCGCACGGCCATGTACGTGCCATCGTCCATCCACTTCGGATAGTCCTGAGGCTGGACCCATACCTGCGCTTCCAGTTCTGCTGAGTCATCGCCCTTGATGTTGTTAGTGCCGTCCTTGAAACCCATCAGATTGCGAGGAGTGGCCTCATCAGTGGTCGTCAGTGAACTCTTGCCGAAACCGTTCTGTGACCAGCGCACTGTGGCGGTGCCAAAGGCCAGGCGCACAAGGTTGCGCACTGCATGCACGGCAACTTGCGGATTGTTGGCACACGCCTGAATGCACAGATCGCCATTGCTGATGGCCGGATTGAGGGTGTCCCGGGGGAAGCGGGGGAGTTTGTGCAGAGTCGCGGGCTGTTGACTGGCCAGCCCGAAGCGGTCTATGCCATCGGCAGTGCGAAACAGTGTGGGCCCAAAGCCAAAAGTGATGGTCAAGCCGCTGGGGGGCAGCCCCAAAGCCTCACCGGTGTCAGATGGCGGTGCGTCGTAGATCCCCTCAGTGCCGAAGCGTCCCACTGGTTGGCCCTGGGTCATTGCGGCCGCAGCCAGAGTCCAGGATTTGAGCATGGCAATGAGTGCCTCGCGCGAGTCCGTGGTCATGTCGAGGGATGCAAAATGCAAAGTGTCCTGCATCGGGGTGGTCACGCCTTGCTGTGTGGGCCCATAGAAGGGGTAGGTCAGCGAAGCCGGATCTGGGGATTGCTCGCGCGTGATGATTGCTGCACCGGCAGCGCCGGCTCCGGCAACGACAACCGCACCTGCGCCAAAGGCCCCAAGCAGGGCTCTGCGTGAGTAGCCCTGCTTGGGGGAGGTCTGGTCGGACTCAGTCACGAGCTGCTGCCCACGAGTACCACAGCGGTGAGCTTAGACAAAGGCTCAGCAAGGGCGTCGACGGCTGCCGAGATCTCCTTGATCTGTGCTTGAGTCAGTTCGTTGTAGTACATGAACCCGTCACCCTTGCGATATTTGTCCAGGAGGGTCTGGACTTTGGCGAACTCGGTGTCCAGAGTCCTGGCAAGGGCAGGATCGTTCTTGACCACCACTGGGCGCAAGCCTGCATACATGATCTTGGCGCCCTCAAGGTTGGCCTGGAAGTCCCAAAGGTCGGTGTGTGACCAGATATCTTCTTCGCCCGTGATCTTGCCGGTGGCAACCTCGTCGAGGAGTTCCTTTGCCCCATTGCCCAGCTGATCGGCCGTGAAGGTCAGGTCTGCAGCACGATCACGCAAAGTGGTGGTGTCCACGACCATCTGATCTGCGACCGCCTTGCGCTGCGCGGCGGTGAGCGGGGTGTATCCACTGGCGGGTGGCCAGAGATCCTTTTCAATCTTGTGCCAGCCAGTCCACTTCTCACCCGGAGAAAGATCAGCTTCGCGGTTGTCAAGAATGGGGTCCAGATCCCCGAAGGACTCTGCGACTGGCTCAATGCGCTCCCAGCGCATGCGCGTTGGGGCGAAGAGCTCGCGTGCAAGTCCATCGTTGCCGGCGACATAGGCATCGGCGAACTTCTGCGTGTTCACCAGCAGTTGATCGGTCTGGTCGCGCACATAGGCGGCGTAGTTCTTGGTTGCCTCAGCAATGACAGCTGCATCATCGGCGTTGACGAGAGCGTCATTGCCGGAATCAGTCACGGTGAAAGTGCTGCGGATGCCCTCGCCGACCATGCCAGGCTTGCAGGCCAGATTGAAGGTGCCAGGAGCGAGCTGGGTGACCAATTGACGGGTGAGGCCTGGTCCGATGTTCTCAACCTCAGCCATGATCTGCAGGCCGTCAGCCCCGAGCACATAGAACTCGGTGACCTGTGAGCCGTTGTTCGTCACTGCGAATTGGACGATGCCTGAAGGGGCTTCGGTAGCAGCGATCTCGCAGGCATCATCGGTGCTGGACACAGCGATCGCTTCCTCAGAGCCCGCAGTGGATGAGCATGCGGCCAGCAGCAGGGCCAGCGATGAACCGGCGACGACAACGGCCGCTTGCTTACGATTGAGCTTCAACAGGATTCTCCTTGTCAGGCGCGACTGGGGATGCCGCGGGTGGGCGTGGACGCTTTCGGACTTTCAGAAGGAACAAGGTCATGGTGGGAATGACGTACGCGAACCAGGCGATGCATTCCAGCCAGGTCGTTGCGGGGGAGAAGTTGAAGGTGCCCTTCAGCAGGGTTCCGTACCAGCTGCCTGGCGGAATGGTGCTGCTGACGTCAAAGGCCAGATTGTTGAGCCCCGGCAGGATTCCAGCCTCTTGCAGATCATGGATGCCGTAGCCGAGCACTCCCGCCGCCACGATCACCAAACCCGCACCTGTCCAGGCGAACAGACGGCCAAGATCCAGGCGAACAGCGCCGCGATAGATGATGTAGCCGATCACCACAGCAGTGAGCAGACCGAGCAGAGCGCCGATCACCGGCTCGGTTGTGGTGCCGCTGGCATTGATGCCAGCCCACAGGAACAGCGCGGTCTCCAGCCCCTCACGAGCCACTGCGATGAATGCAATGAAGGTCAGAGTCCAGGTGCCGCCCAGCAGTGCCTTGTCGACTTCGGATTGCAGATGTCCCTTGATGAACCTGGCATGACTGGCCATCCAGAAGATCATCCACGTGATCAATGCAACGGCGAAGATGCTCATGAAGCCGCCGAAGGCCTCTTGGGCCTCAAAGCTCAGGGACTGATTGGTGAACGTGAGGATCGCTCCGGCGCCCAGGGCCAGCAAGATGGCAAGTGCGATGCCGGCCCACAGGCGCTTCAAGAGGTGCCGCTGATCAAGTTTGACGATATAGGCCACCAGAATGCCGACGATGAGCGCGGCTTCCAGGCCTTCGCGAAGACCGATCAAATAATTGGCGAACATTGCATCCTCTGGCTCACTGATTTAGGCTATCCTAACCTTAGTGAGTTGAGGCTCACCTAAGCAGGTGCGCCTCAGATTCATGACCAAGGTCCTAAGGCCGGATGGAGTTGCCGTGATCGTGTGCCAGTGCCGTCGCGTCAGTGATCGGCGTCTGCACAAGGCGATCGATCACGGATGCACGACTCTTGCCCAGGTCTGCCGCGCATCTGGAGCCGGGAACGATTGCGGAAGTTGCGTGCGATCCATCAAGGAAATGCTCGAGCAAACCCTCGGTAAGGTTGAGGCACGACGCCAACAAGATGGAGTACCCCACGATGCAGCCACGCAGCCCGCGCATAGTTGAACTGCTCAACGAGGCGCTCACCTATGAACTGAGCATCACCAATACCTATTTCCTGCACGGGCGCATGCTCGATGCCTGGGGGCTTCCACGTTTGGGGCAGACGTTCTACAAGCGATCCATTGACGAGATGAAGGATGCCGATGCGCTCATTCAGCGCATCCTGCTGTTCGAAGGCCACCCCAATCTGCAGAAGCTCTTGCCGATTCGAGTCGGTGAGACCGCGCTTGAGATTCTTGATCTTGGCCTGGCTTCAGAGATCCTGGTCGTGACGCAGTTCAATGACGCAGCGCAGGAGTGTCGCGATCTTGGTGACCACGCGACAGCATCGATCTTCGACGAGATGGCGCGCGATGAAGAAACGCACGCAGATTGGTTCGAGGCCCAGTTGCAGGCAATCGCCAACGTGGGCATTGAGAACTACCTTGCGGAAATGGTTGACCCCAGCTGATTCAACCTGTGCAGTCAGCGCGAACCGCGCGGAGTCCACTTGAAGAACACCAAGGCCAGGATCGCTCCGAGCACCACCCAGATCCCAAGCACCAGTGCGCATTTTCCAAGTTCCCAATCTCCCGCCACTTCGGCGAACTTTGCACTGTCGGGCAGGAAGACATAGCGCATCGCCTGTGTGAGCCACTTCAACGGAAAGATTGATGCGAAATTCTGCATCCACGTGGGCAATTGACTGAAGAGGAAGAACACGCCTGATGTGAACTGCAGGATCAGCACAACTGGCGTGACGACAGCTGAGGCTCCGCGCCCGTGCTTGGGGATCACTGAATAGGCAATCCCTAGAAGGGTGCACGAGATGAGCCCGAGGATGCTGACCCAGAAGAATACGAACCACTTNNTGACCTGCGCGACATAGGCGACAAAGACCATGCCGATCTTGCCGATGAAGTAGGAACTTGTCGGCATGGGGGTGCCTTGCAGTCGTTTCAGAGTGCCGTCTTCGCGTTCCAGCGGAATCGAGATAGCCAGGTTCTGAAATGAGGTGTACAGGATGCCTGAGGCGATCATGCCGGCGACGAAGTACTGCGCGAAGGTGATTGTGGTGCCTTCGAGGTACTCCCCGCCAAAGATGGAGCCGAAAATGACGAGCAACAGCACCGGCAACGCAAAATTGAAGACTGCGGATTCGCGATCACGGAAGAACTGCTTGAGCTCAACGGTGGCGCGCTTGCCGCCAAGAGACAGGGTGGTGTTCACGGAGCATCCCCACTGGCAAGGTCAGCATCGATGAGTTCGATGTAGGTGTCTTCGAGCGATGGGCGGCGAATGGCCAAATCGGGAACCTCGCCGCCGAAGCGATGTGCGAGGTCCTGAACCCATTGCGTGGGCTCGGACGTGGCATGAGTGCGGGATTGACCTTCCTCGCTCCAACTCACGATCGCTTGGCTGGTGTTGCGATGCCCGAGATGTGCTGGGGTGTCACAGGCGATGATCCGACCGCGGGAGATGACCGCAACTCGATCAGCGAGCCGTTCGGCTTCATCGAGATAGTGCGTGGTCAGCAGGATGGTGGTGCCATCGGCTTTGAGGCTCTGGATCAAGTCCCAGAATTCGCGTCGTGCCTCGGGATCAAAGCCAGTAGTGGGCTCATCGAGGAAGAGCAGTTCCGGGCTGCCGATGATCCCCAAGGCAACATCGAGCCTTCTTCGTTGCCCACCCGAGAGTTTGTCGTTGCGCGACTTGGACTTCTCGGTCAGGCCGACTGCCTCGATGACCTCAGCAGGGTTCTTGGGATTGGGGTAGTAGTGCGAGAAATGCTCCACTGCTTCGGTCACGGTGAGATCGCCGAGATCTCGCACGCTCTGGAGCACGATGCCAATGCGTGCCTTCCATGCTGATGACCCCTGATTGGGATCCAGACCTAGCACCTCCACAGTGCCAGAGTCAGGAGTGCTGTAGCCCTCGAGAATCTCTGTCGTCGTGGTCTTGCCGGCGCCGTTGGGTCCGAGCATCGCCAGGCATTCGCCCTGCGCCACCTCAAAGCTGATGCCATTGACTGCCTGCACTGAACCGAAAGCCTTGTACAACTGATCAACCCGGATCGCCGACATGGCTGGATCCTGCCAGCAGTCACGCCTGTCAGTGGCACTGGCATTTCAGTAGTGAAAAGAGAAGGTCCCCTGCGCTAGTGAACTGAACCCCGAAAGTTGGAGTTCATAGCAGGGGAGCTTCTCTTTGATTTGATGCAGCAGCCTTGGCTATTCCTTGCGATCAGCAAGCTGCTCGGCGTTGGTCTCCGGCATCCCCGGGTGATGCAGCACGCCACCGTGGAACTGACGGAGCTCGTCAGCGTCCTCGTAGCTGGCCAACGGGGCCTCCAGGGCCGCGTCATGGGCCACATGAGCCTGACCTGCTTCGATCTCTGCCGCGCTTGGCAGCGGGATGTTCTCGCCGTAGAAGAAGTGGCTGAGCTTGGAGCGCAGGTTCTGCTTGCGGAACTGCTTGTTCTTGACCCCATCGATGTCTGCCTTGGGGGGAACAGGCAGCGGAGCAATGTCAGTCTTGCTCGTGATGACCGCCATGTCCTTGATCGACAGCGGCTCGTGCGCCTCGATGAACTCACCGTGTGGCAGACGCAGCACTCGACCGGTTTCGTAGCCATGCAGCAGTTTGTCGCGATCACGACGTTGCAGGCCAAGACAGATGCGACGAGTGAAGACGAACATCAATGGCGGAATGACGAACAGGGCTATTCGCAGGAACCAGGTGATGCCGTTGATCGACAGGTCGAATGCGTCGGCGATGATGTCATTGCCACCACCGACGAACAACAGCAGGTAGAACGATATAGACATCACACCGAGTCCGGTACGCGTTGGCGCATTGCGTGGGCGGTCGAGCAGATGGTGCTCGCGCTTGTCGCCAGTGACCCAGGCCTCAATGAATGGATAGGCACCCAAGGCTGTGAAGAGGATGCCGGGCATGATGACTGCGGGTATCAGGATGTTCCACGACAAGGTGAAGCCAGCCAAGTTGGTCTCCCAGTTGGGCATCATGCGCAAGGCACCCTCGAGGAAGCCGATGTACCAGTCAGGCTGGGAGCCGGCGCTGACTTGGTCAGGCGTAAAGGGTCCGAAGATCCAGATCGGATTGATGGTGACCAGACCACCGATGAGCGCGATGATGCCGAAGACGATGAAGAAGAATCCACCGGCCTTTGCCATGTAGACCGGCATCAATGGGTAGCCGACGACGTTGTCGTTGGTGCGGCCAGGGCCGGGGAACTGGGTGTGCTTCTGGGTGAAGACCATCATCAAGTGCAGGGTCACCATGGCCAGAATCAGTCCTGGAATCACCAGGATGTGAAGTGAATACAGCCTGGGAATGATGTCGGTGCCGGGGAACTCGCCGCCGAACAGCAGGAAGGCACCCCACGTGCCAATCACCGGTATCGACTGCACGATGCCGCGGATAATCTGCAGACCCGTGCCGGAGAGAAGATCGTCAGGCAGGGAGTAACCGGTGAAGCCAGCGCCGAGGCCGAGCGTTACCAATACGACACCGATGATCCAGTTGAACTCGCGTGGCTTGCGAAATGCGCCTGTGAAGAACACGCGGAACATGTGCACGCTCATTGAAGCAACGAAGATCAGTGCTGCCCAGTGGTGCATCTGGCGAATCAGCATGCCACCGCGAACGTCGAAGGAGATGTTCAAGGTTGAGGCGTAGGCCTCTGACATCTCGATGCCCTTGAGTGGCACGTAGGAGCCGTTGTACACCACTTCAACCATTGAGGGCTTGAAGAACAGGGTCAGGTAGACACCGGTGAGCAGAACGACGATGAAGGAGTACAGCGCGATCTCACCGAGCATGAACGACCAGTGGTCGGGGAAGACCTTGCCGAGGTTGCGTGACAGGAACTTATTGCTCCCCAAACGCTGATCGACGTAGGTCGCCGTGCTGGCGCCGGCCTTTTCTACTGGACTGGTCGTGGTCATTTTGAGCGCTCCCAGAAGCTTGGTCCGATGGGCTCAGAGAAGTCGTCCATGGCGATCAGGTAGCCCTCGCTGTCGACGCCAATTGGCAACTGCGGCATGTTGCGAGCTGCCGGGCCGAAGACGACATTGCCTGAGTTGGCAAGGTCGAAGGTGGACTGGTGACATGGGCACAGCAGGTGATGTGTGCGCTGTTCGTACAGTGCGATCGGGCAACCCACATGGGTGCAGATCTTCGAGTACGCCAGGATCCCTTGGTAGTCCCAACCGTCGCCCTGCTGACTGACGATCTCGTCGGGGTCCATGCGAACCAGGATGATCGCCGCCTTGCCTCGCGCATTGAGGTTGCCCTCGAGATGCTGGACTTCTTGAAGGCTTGCCGGAACTGCACTGACAAGACCGCCGACTGGAAGATCCTCGGGTCGCACTGGCAGGTAGGTGGCGTCAGTGACGATGCGCTCGCCCTTCTTCCAGATGGTTGTCGAGAGGATCTCTGCAGGGCTCAGCGTTCCGCTGACCGGAGACGACCAAAGATCGCGCAGCATGATCACCAAGGGAATCGGGAACAGCGCCATCGCGCCGATCATGGTGCGGCGAATCATCTTGTAGCGAGCGAACCCGGATTCCTCCTTGCCGCGCTCATAGTTCGCTGCGGCCTCGGCAGTCTCATCAGCAGGCGAGACGAGTTCATGGCGCATCTGCACCACTTCAACATCGGGCATCAGCTTCTTGGCCCACTGGATTGCGCCAGCGCCAATGAGCAGCACCGATGCGCCGAAGGTCAGACCCAGGGCAATCGTGCTTGCGCCCACTTCGCCAAACACCGGGATGTAGACCACTGTGGACTTGTCAATGCCGATGTAGGCAACGACAAAGGCGACGACAAGCAGGATCGACAGCAGGAACATGCTGCTGACTTGGCGCTCCACCCGCTTGGCAGCCTTGGGATCAGTGTCGGCAACGCGCAGCACGTGTGGCACATCGGCTACTGGCAGGTGTCCGGGCCTCGTGGGCTCAGAACCGTGGGCACCGTGTGTGGTGAGATCTGTCATCGCGCCTTCATTCCGATCCATATGGCTGCAGCAATGAGTGCCGCGAACACGGCTGTGAACAAGAAGAGTCCTTCAGTCACCGGGCCAAGTCGGCCAAGATCCAGGCCTCCCGGGCTTGAAGCAGTCTGAAGATTGGTGATGTAGGCCATGATCGCCTGCTTGTCGCCAGCGGGAAGCGTTGCGGTGCTGAACACCGGCATGCTCTGTGGGCCGGTAGCCATGGCTTCCCAGATCTGCTGAGGAGTGGAGCCCATCAGGTTGGGTGCGTACTTGCCCTGTGTGAGTGCCCCACCTTGTCCGGCGGCCTGGTGGCACTGCGCGCAGTTGGTGCGAAACAGCACTCCGCCTTGGGCGACATCAGCGTCAGAGAAGTCAAGATCCTCAGCCGTTGGGATGGCCGGGCCTGGGGCCAAGGAGGCGACGTATGCCGCGAGGGCTGCGATCTGCTCCTCGGTGTAGGTCGGATCCTTGGGAACGGCTTGTGCCCCTGGGGCAGCAAGAGGCATGCGGCCTGTTGCGACCTGGAAGTTCACTGCGGCTGCGCCGACACCGATGAGCGTTGGCCCAGTTTCAGTGCCTTGAGCCTCCATGCCGTGGCAGGAGGAGCAGCCAGCGAGATACAGGCGCTTGCCCTCCTCGACCTGAGTCTGGGAGCCAACCGATGCTTGAGCAGGCTGCACATTGGCAATTGCTGCGTAGCCGCCACCCACCGCGATCAACGCGAAGAGCAATAGGCCAATTGCAACAAGTGGATTGCGCCGCCGTGCGGCCAGGAACTTCACTCGTTCGGACCTTCCTTGTTCGAGGACTTGAGGGTCAAAGAGGAACTACTTGAGGATGTAGATCATGAAGAACAGGGCGATCCAGACAACGTCGACGAAGTGCCAGTAGTAGGAGACGACGACTGCGCGAGTTGCCTGATCGTGCGTGAATCGCTTTGCGGCATACGTCGTGGCAAGAACGAAGAGGAACGCGACAAGGCCACCGGCGACGTGCAGGCCGTGGAATCCGGTCGTGAGATAGAAGGCGCTGCCATAGGCGTTGGCCGACAGGGTCAGGCCTTCGCGTACCAGTTCGGTGTACTCCGTGATCTGGCCTGCGACGAAGAAAGAGCCCATGAGGAAGGTGACGATGAACCAGCGGCGCAGATTCCTGACGTCACCGCGTTCCGCCGCGAACACACCGAGCTGGCAGGTCACAGATGACAGCACCAGCACAGTGGTGTTCAGGCTGGCGAAGGGAATGTTCAGGAGTGTCGTCTCATTCGCCCAGAGCTCAGGATTCACCGCCCGCAGGGTGAAGTACATCGCGAAGAGTGCAGCGAAGAACATGAGTTCGCTCGACAGCCACACGATGGTGCCGATGGCAACCATGTTGGGGCGGGTCGCCGGGGCGTGCTCGTATGCAGGGGGGACGGAAGTCGCTGTTGCCACGGGGGGAGTCTGGCAGATGCGCGCGCGTTATGCGCCCTGACCCCCCTTAGGGATTCGTCACATTTTTCAGGACAGCCCTGACGTGTTCCGTAGTCGCTTGCGGACTACAGTGCGCCTGTGACTTCAGCCTCATCTGCAGCCCCGCTTCGGGTGCTCGTCTATAGCGATGACCGCACGGTTCGAAGCGATGTGCTGCTCGCGCTGGGCAAGGCTCCCGTGCCCGGATTGCCCGAAGTGACCTACCTCGAGGTGGCCACCGAGCCAGCACTTGTGGCAGCTGCCGACGCCGGCGGAATCGACCTTTTCATCCTCGACGGTGAGGCGGTGCCGGCCGGTGGTATGGGAATGGCGCGCCAGCTCAAGGATGAGATCTACCAGTGCCCGCCGATTCTGGTGCTGATCGCGCGCCAGCAGGACGCCTGGTTGGCGACGTGGTCACGCGCTGACGCAGTGGCGGCTCATCCCATCAATGCCATTGATCTGGCGGTGCGGGTTGGCGAGCAGCTTCAGCGCCGGGTTGCTGCCCGAGCAAGCTGATTCGCGGTGGAGAACACCTGGCCTCAGGTACTGCGCACACTGATCTCTCGTACGGATCTCTCAACTGATCAGAGTTCATGGGCCATGCAGCAAATGCTGGCGGGCGAGGCAAGCGATGCGCAGATTGCTGGCTTCGTTGTAGCGCTGCGCTCCAAGGGCGAATCAGCTGCCGAGGTCGAGAGCCTGGTTGCCACCATGGCTCTGCATGCCAACACCTTCGTCACCGCGCTCCCGGCGATCGACATCGTTGGAACCGGTGGGGATCAGGCCAATACGGTCAACATCTCGACCATGACCGCTCTTGTCGTGGCGGCGTGCGGAGTTCCGGTTGCCAAGCACGGCAATAGGGCCGCCTCCTCCCAGACCGGCACAGCGGATGTGTTGGAAGAGCTCGGCGTCGTGATCGAACTGTCCCCTGAGCAGGTACGTCAATGCGTTGACGAAGTGGGGATCGGTTTCGCCTTCGCTCCTCGTCACCATCCCGCGATGCGCCATGTAGGCCCGGTTCGCCGCGAGCTTGGAGTGCCCACCGTCTTCAATATTCTTGGGCCACTATCGAACCCGGCCGGTGCAGCCGCGATGCTGCTCGGGGTTGCCGATGAGCGGCGTGCCCCGGTGATTGCAGAAGTGCTGAAGCACCGTGGAGTTCGCGCGCTGGTTGTCCGCGGCGACGATGGTCTGGATGAGATCTCGACCACTGCGACCTCCACAGTCTGGGATGTCACAGGAGACTCGGTCGAGGTCGTCACGCTTGATCCTCGCGCGCTAGGGGTGGAGCATGTTGAGCCCCTGCTGCTCGTCGGTGGTGATCGAGTTCGCAATGCCGGACTCCTGCGCCAGGTGATTGGGCTTGAGTCAGTGGCCGGACATGACGCCGAGCGAGTGGCAGCGATCAGTGACGTCGTGGCGGTCAATGCCGCAGCAGCACTGGTTGCCTACGGAGCCCTGTCGCAGGAGAGATCCACTGTGTCGCTGGAAGAGCGGATCTTGTCAAAAATGTCAGATGCCAGATCTATTTTGGCGTCAGGCGGCGCAGGCCGGGTGCTCAGTCGCTGGATTGACTTCACTCGAGCATTTGCGGAGAACCCGAAATAGGAGCCAGCACATGACCAGACTCTCAGTCTTCATCGCTTCGAGTCTTGAT
Organism: Actinomycetota bacterium; assembly: GCA_003506065.1. Lineage (GTDB taxonomy): Bacteria > Actinomycetota > Actinomycetes > S36-B12 > S36-B12 > UBA11398. The sequence goes on along the minus strand of DNXA01000104.1, from coordinate 2,361 downwards.
GGCTACATCGCCACCATCGATGACAAGCTCGACTTTCTGGATGAAGCCGTAGTTGAGGGAGAGGACTACGGCTATCACTCCTTCATTGCTGACGTGGATGCTCTCGCGATGGGTCGAGGCACTTATGACTTCATTGCTGGCATCGATCCGCTGCCGTTCGAAGATCGTCAGGTCTACGTCTTCACCAGCCGACCGCCGCAGCCAAGACCAGGCGTTGAGTTTGTGCAATGGACACCTGCCGAAGCACTCGCGCATTGGAACGAGCGAGGTCTCGGGCATGTCTATGTCGACGGCGGCAATCTGATCAGCAGTTTTCTGGCAGCGGGGCTGATTGATGACATGCTGCTGACGACGGCACCTGTGCTGCTTGGCAATGGACGGCCCTTGTTCAATCCGATCGAGTCATCCTCAAAGTGGAAGCTCGACGATGTGCAGCAGTTCCCCAGCGGCATGGTGAATCGGCGCTACTCGCGCACCGGCTGAGTTGTGGTGCAGGTTGGTTATACCTGGTTATACTTCTTGCTGTGAAGACTGCGATCTCCGTACCTGATGAGACTTTTGAGAAGGCCACGCGTCGTGCACACGAACTTGGGATGAGCCGATCAGAGTTCTTCTCTCGAGCTGCAGTGCGCTATCTGGACGAGCTCGATGCCGAGTCAGTCACCCGGCAGATCGATCAGGCCTTAGGCGCACAGGCCGAGCAGGACGACTCCGCGGCCGATGCGGTCGCTGTGGGGCATCGGCTTGTGGCTGACGCTTCGGGCGACTGGTGATCGAGCGAGGTGGCATCTACTGGACGGATCTAGGAGCTCCGGCGGGATCACGACCGGCCAAGCTTCGTCCGGTACTGGTCATCTCGGCAGACACGTACAACGCGAGCCGTTTGTCGACCGTGCTGGCTGCGGTTATCACCTCCAACACGGACTTGGCAGCAATGCCTGGCAACGTGTTCTTGCCCGCTGCTGCCACCGGGCTGCCGAGGGACTCGGTGGTCAACGTCACCGCCGTGGTCACTCTCAACAAGGCAGATTTGTCCGAACAAGCAGGCCAAGCACCACTGGCGCTGCTGCATGAGATCGATCGCGGTCTACGACACGTTCTCGATCTCTAGTCGATCAGCGCCCAGACGGGCACCGCTGAACGGGTTCAGCCTCTGAGGCGAACGATGCGTACCGCGAGTTCCACAAGCATCCGGGCTCGGCGGACAAGAGGCTCGGCCTTAGCGTTGCTGATGAGGGCGGAGCCGTACTCGACACTGCTCTTCGCGCTCGTCAGTTCACGCAGTGCTTTCTCTGCTGCTGCGGCTTCCGAGCGCTTGCCCAGTGTCGCCCCGAGTTCCTTTGCAGCCGCGTTGTGGTCTTTGCCCCTCGTCGTGGAACCGGTCAGCGCGGTGACGATGGCATCCTTGGCGCTGATGCCGGCGTGGATCGCGTCGCCAGCTGCTGGCGTGTGGCGACCAGCAGCAAGGTTGTCCTCGGCCGAAGCGAGGTACTCCTCGGACTTCTTGAGAAAGCTTTTAGCGTGGTTGCGATGCTCAGCGGTCGCCATCATGCTGCCCCGTGCCTGACTCGCGGAATGGCGCCGAGCAACGCCACGCCATCTCGGAGGATGTCACTGACCACCGGCTCCCCTGAGGCGGCGAGCCGAGTGAACTCGGCAGGGGAGAAGACCAAGATGTCGCAGTTGTTGCCCAGCCGGGTGCGGACGAGATCCTCCAACTCAGCACGCCTGCCCCACTGGCGCGAGGCGATGACGGCGAGGTCGATGTCACTGTCGATTGTGGCTTCGCCACGGGCGATGGAGCCAAACAGGATCACGGCCTGAACACCATCGCCTGTGGCCGTATGGACGGCATCGGTCAGGGCCGCGATCGGGTCGAGCAGTGCGCGCAGTGGGGGTATCGCGCTGTGATGCTCGTTGAGGGTGTGAAGGCCTGCTCGCCCAATGGTCTGGGTGTGCACCAGACCCAGTTCAGCCAGAGCCTTCAGCGCTTCCTGCACGCTCCAAAGGCCGTGGTCGTCACTGACCAAGCCGTGGATTTGACGCCCAGTGAGCGGTGTGCCCGTACGCATCAGCACAGCGAGCACGGCGCCACGCGGTCCCGGGATCACTCCACCGAAGGGTTCATCGAATTGCATGACCTGATGTTACCAGTCATATGACAGGTCACACAGTCATATGACTGGTACGGCATTCATCATTCCCTGTGCTTAACGCGCGTCCGGAGTGAGCAGGGCTGCCAGACAGCGCTAGACAGTGCGAATGCGCGTGACCATTGCATGAGAAGGCCCGATCGGCCGAGCAGACGGACTCACGGCGTCGACGCGGAGTACGGCTGCCTGCGCTGCCTTGCGCGCGGAG
>DNXA01000272.1 GCA_003506065.1 Actinomycetota bacterium | reverse complement strand
CTCCGCTTGATCGAACCCTCGAGACCGCGCAGGCAATCGTCGGCGAGCGCGGATTTGAAGTGCAGATCGACGAACGCATCGGGGAATGCAGGTACGGCGACTGGACTGGTCGGCCACTCAGCGAACTCGCCAAAGAACCGATGTGGAACGTCGTGCAGAGTCAACCCAGTGCCGNNGCCCACCTTGATCTCTTCCAACGGGTTCAGATCGACCCCTGCTCTATCAGTGTCATCGAGTACACCCCACGACGACCGTTCGCAATCCACATCAACGACACCGGCAGCGACCTGTCACGACTGATCCCAAAGAAGAGATCTCGCAGATCGCGCAAGGGGGATGCAGTCGTTGGAGGCGGCGCCGGCTAAGGCGCCATCAGGCAAGCGGCAGATAGGCTCAAACGGTGACCCGTCAACTGTTCGACTTCGAGGATCCGGAGAGATTCGTTGTCGGCACAGTCGGCATGCCAGGAGAGCGCACCTTCTTCCTTCAGGCACGCACCGGAAACCGTGTGGTCAGCGTTGTGCTGGAAAAACAGCAGGTTGCCGCCCTTGCTGATCGGATGGAGCAGATCCTCTCGGTCGTGCACGGCACCAATATGCCCGTCCCATCAGTCGTGGACGACAAGCCATTGGAACTGCCGATCTTCGAGGAGTTCCGGGTCGGCACGATGGCACTTGGCTGGGATGACGACGTCAAGAAGATGGTGATCGAGGCCTATGCCGTCACTGAGGAAGAAGTCCCAGAAATGGGAGAGGATGACGAGGAGGGGGTGGACACCCTTCGCGTGCGTCTGACGTCGGATCAAGTGCGCGCATTCATGCAAAGGGCACGAACGATGGTCGCCTCCGGCCGGCCTGCGTGCCCATTCTGCAGTCAGCCTCTGGACCCCAATGGGCATGTCTGCCCGCGAGCCAACGGTTATCGGCGACAGCCCTAATGCTCGTCCAGGAAAGCCTCACGCTAGGGGAGCTCGAAATTCACGGGCGCCTGGCAGGGGCATCCAATGCAAGCCTGTTCTGCACGGTCACCGACGATTCTGGGCTCGAACTGAAGTGCGTCTACAAGCCGGTCCGCGGTGAGCGCCCGCTTTGGGATTTCCCCGAGGGGACCCTCGCGGCCCGTGAAGTGGCCGCATACGAGCTCAACCTTCTGCTCGGCTGGGATCTGATCCCCGTCACGGTCTGGCGGGACTTCGGGCCGCACGGTGCTGGCATGTGCCAGTTGTGGATTGATGAGGCAGAGACCGAAGCCTTGGTGGATGTGGTGACGTCGCGAGTCGTGCGAGAGGGGTGGCGGCACGTGCTGACGGGGGAGAGCCAGTACGGGGATGCCGTGCACCTTGTCCATGCAGACCGCGCCGATCTGCAGCAGATGGCAGTGCTCGATGTGCTCATGAACAATGCCGATCGCAAGGCCGGACACCTGTTGATCGACGAGCAGCACAAGCTCTGGGGCATTGATCACGGACTCACGTTCAATGACGAGCCCAAGTTGCGAACGGTGCTCTGGGGCTGGTCAGGCCAAGCGGTGCCTGATGACTTCCTGGTTGACGTCGATCTGGCCTTTGCGCAGTGGGACACCCTCGAAAGTGCGCTGTCACCCTGGCTGCTGCCGTATGAACTGGAAGCCTGCGCCGAACGATTTCGTGAACTCCTGCGAACAGGGAAATTCCCGCAGCCGCCGACCTATTGGCCAGCGGTTCCGTGGCCCCTCTACTGAGACAGGACGCCTGTCACTGGCTAAGGTGACCGCGTGCAGTCATGGCAGCAACCTCAGGTTCCCAAACTGCCAGGCAAGGGATTGCCGCTGAGCCTGTTCGACACGGCCGCGCAATCGGTGCGCGCCACGAGCCCAGGCCCGGTCGCGCGAATGTATGTCTGCGGCATCACGCCCTATGACGCCACGCACATGGGGCACGCGGCCACGTATGTTGCCTTCGATCTGGTCTACCGCATGTGGCTTGATGCGGGCCATGAGGTGCACTACGTGCAGAACGTGACCGACATCGATGATCCTCTGCTCGAGCGGGCGCTCGAGCGTGGAGAGGACTGGCAAGCCATCGCTGAACGCGAGACAGCGTTGTTTCGCGAGGACATGTCCTATCTCCAGGTGATCCCGCCGCGGCAGTACATCGGTGCCGTCGAGGCGATTCCATCTGTCGCTGAGCATGTCACCACATTGCAGGCCAAGGGCAGCGTGTACGCCGTGGATGACGATCTCTATTTCTCCGTGCACTCCGATCCGCTGTTCGGCGCAGTGGCGAATTTTGATGACGAGGAGATGCTGGCCATCTTCGCTGAACGCGGAGGCGACCCTGATCGCCCTGGCAAGCGTCATCCGCTTGACTGCCTCGTTTGGCAGGACGCTCGTCCCGACGAACCGGCATGGAATACCTCATTGGGGCACGGTCGACCCGGCTGGCATATCGAGTGTGTCGCGATCGCTCTTGACCACCTTGGGCCAATGATCGATGTCCAGGGGGGTGGCAGCGATCTGGCATTCCCTCATCATGAGATGGGGGCAGCCGAAGCGCAGGTGCTGACCGGACTGGCTCCCTTTGCCCAGCACTATGTGCATGCAGGCATGGTGGGCTGGCAGGGTCACAAGATGAGCAAGTCGCGCGGCAATCTAGTATTTGTCTCCCAGCTGCGCCACCAAGGACACGACCCGATGGCCCTGAGACTGGCCTTGCTCGCGCACCACTACCGCACCGATTGGGCCTGGACCGAAAGCGGGCTTTCAGGAGCGGAAGATCGCTTGAGCCTGTGGCGTGCGGCAGCAGATCAAGCCAAGGCCTTGCCCTTTGATTCCGCGCTTCAGCGTGTTCGCGAACACCTGAGCAACGATCTCCGCACGCCTGAAGCCATCGATGCCATCGACGCCTGGGCGTTGGCATCGATCAACGGCAGTGGTGAAGACGCTGAAGCTCCCGGTCTCATGAGAGCAACGGTCCAGGCGCTGCTGGGCATTCAGCTGTAGTCAGGCCTTCTTCTCATCGTGCCCACCGAATTCCTTGCGCATCGCACTCAGGATTCGATCGGCAAACAGTGACTGACCCTGTGAGAAGAAGCGTTCCTGCAATGCGGCGGTGAGCACCGGCGTTGGCACGCCTTCTTCAATGCTGGCGATTGCCGTCCATCGGCCTTCGCCGCTGTCGGAGACTCGTCCGCTGAACTCATCAAGCTCAGGTGACTTCGACAGGGCCAGGGCTGTCAGATCAAGCAGCCAGGATCCGACCACGCTGCCGCGTCTCCACACTTCAGCGATTGCCGGGATATCCAGATCGAACTGGTAGTACTCGGGGTTGGACAGTGGCGCCGTTTCGGCATCTGCGTCGCGAGTTCCGTGTCCGATGTTCGCGTTCTTGAGAATGTTCAGGCCCTCGGCGTATGCGGCCATCAGGCCGTATTCGATTCCGTTGTGGACCATCTTCACGAAGTGGCCCGCACCACTGGGCCCGCAGTGCAACCAGCCACGCTCTGCGGGTGTGGGCTCTCCGGAGAGCCCGGGGGTGCGCTCTGCTGATTCAAAACCGGGTGCGATGGTGTCCCAAAGTCCAGAAAGTCGATCAACTGAGGCGTCAGCTCCGCCGATCATGAGGCAGTAGCCGCGCTCAAGTCCCCACACGCCGCCTGAAGTGCCCACGTCAATGAAGTCAATGCCCTTTTCGGCACAGAGCTTGGAATGATGCATGTCATCGCGGTAGTAGGAGTTGCCGCCATCGATGAGCGCATCGCCAGGCTCGAGCAGACCAATAAGCTCGGTCACCACTGACTCAGTGATCTTTCCTGCTGGCACCATCACCCAGACAGCGCGAGGTGCGGGCAGTTTTGCGACGAGATCTGCGAGATCACTCGAGCCAGTTGCACCGTCGGCAACCAATGCCTGAACGGAATCTGACGATTGATCGAACACCACGCATGAATGTCCATCGCGCATGGCACGACGGACAAGATTCGCCCCCATCCGACCCAGTCCGACCATGCCGAGGGTTACGGGACGTGAGGTTGCCATGTTGCCTCCTGAACCACTAGACATCGGTCTGTCCGAGGTCGTATTTCGATGAGGTTAGTGGAAGGTTCCACTCATGAACAAAGTCCCCGCAGTCGATCCACGGACCTGTCCTGCCTGGCAGAGTGTTGAAACACTGAGCAACTCTGTCGGCGCCGGAACAATTCGCGATTTGATCGCTGGTGACCCTGATCGCCCGCGGACATTCAGCTTCGAAGCAGCCGGGATCTTCGCTGACTTCTCGCGCCAGCGTGTCAGTGCAGATGTCATCAGTGCCTTGCATCAATTGGCTTCGGAAGTGGGAGTGCTTGAGCTGCGCGATGCGATGTTCGACGGCACACATATCAACACGACAGAAGATCGCGCTGTACTGCACACGGCACTGCGTCTGCCACGCGATGCCAAGCTCAATGTTGATGGCGTTGATGTCGTCGCGGAAGTGCACGCCGTTCTTGATCGCATGGGCCAGTTAGCAGAAGAAGTTCGATCTGGAGCTTGGACGGGCGCCACTGGCAAGGCCATCACAGATGTCGTGAACATCGGCATCGGTGGTTCAGATCTCGGGCCGGCCATGGCATACGTGGCCATGCAGCACTATCGAGCCGCCGGCATTCGCTGCCATTTTGTCTCCAACGTCGATCCCTGTGACATTGGCGAGGTGCTTGCTGCGCTCACACCAGAGACCACCATGTTCATCGTCGCTTCCAAGACCTTCACCACTCTAGAGACGATGACGAATGCGGCGGCTGCTCGCAGTTGGCTGGTTTCGCAATTGGGCGATGCTGCAGTGGCCAAGCATTTTGTCGCTGTCTCAACGAATGCTGACGAGGTATCAAAGTTCGGCATCGATGTCGGCCACATGTACGGGTTCTGGGACTGGGTCGGTGGGCGCTATTCCATGGACAGCTCGATTGGTCTTTCCACCATGATCGCCATCGGCGCTGACAATTTCACCAACATGCTGAGTGGCTTCCACGCCATGGATGAGCATTTCCGGTCAGCACCATTCGAACAGAATCTCCCGTTGATGATGGGATTGCTTTCCGTCTGGAATCGTGACTTCCTATCCATTCCGACAACTGCCGTGCTTCCATATTCCCAATACCTGGCACGCTTTCCCGCCTACCTCCAGCAATTGACGATGGAGAGCAATGGAAAGAGCGTTCGCCGCGATGGCTCTGCGGTCACCTACGACACAGGCGGTATCTACTGGGGTGAGCCAGGTACCAACGGGCAGCATTCCTTCTATCAAATGCTCCACCAAGGAACCGGCACTGTGGCGTGCGATCTGATCGTCTTTGCGCAATCACCGATGAATCTGGGTACCCAGCAGGACATGCTGGTCGCCAATGCCTTGGCTCAGGCTTCCGTTCTCTCCCTTGGGCGAACAGCCGAAGAAGTCGCTGCTGACGGCACTGCCCCTGAGCTCGTGCCCCACAAGGTGATGCCAGGCAATCGCCCAACGACGGTGTTCATTACTCGTGAATTGAATCCCTTCACCCTCGGCGCACTCATTGCCTTGTACGAGCACAGCGTCTTCGTACAAGGCGCGATCTGGGGGATCAACTCATTTGATCAATGGGGCGTTGAATTGGGAAAGAAAGTTGCCATGGGCATCCTGCACGAATTGATTGCCGGCAAGGCTGACGATGAATCGCTCGATGCGGCCACTTTGGCAGATATGCAGAAGTACTTGAGTCTGCGCT
>DNXA01000110.1 GCA_003506065.1 Actinomycetota bacterium | reverse complement strand
GCGACCGAACCGGGATCGGCCATCGATCCGCCGTTGCGGGTCATGGCGACGCGCACCTCTGAGGCAGCGCGATTGCGATTGTCCGTCAGGCACTCGATCAGCACTGCCACGCCACTGGGGCCATAGCCCTCGTACATGATCGTGACCCAGTCCGACCCACCTGCTTCGGCGCCGCTGCCGCGTTTGACGGCTCGTTCGATGTTCTCCAAGGGCACCGAGCTCTTGCGAGCCTTCTGGATGGCGTCATAGAGGGTGGGGTTGCCGCTGACATAAGCACCGCCTTGGCGCGCAGCCACTTCAATGTTCTTGATCAGGCGAGCAAACAGCTTCGCGCGACGACCATCGATCACGGCCTTCTTGTGCTTGGTGGTCGCCCATTTGGAGTGACCGCTCATGCGTAGTGCCTCACTAACTCAACGAAGGTGGCATGGATGCGGTGATCGCCAGTCAACTCCGGATGAAAGGAGGTGGCGAGCAACGGTCCCTGCTTGACGGCGACAATCGTACCTGCCTGCTCACCGGTCTGCAGGGTTGCAAGGATCTCGACTTGCTCGCCTGCGCGCTCCACCCACGGTGCTCGAATGAAGACGCCTCGAAGCGGGCCACCACTGAGACCTCGGACTTCAAGATCCACCTCGAAGGAATCCACCTGGCGTCCGAAGGCATTGCGACAAACCGTCATGTCAATTCCGCTGATGAACTGCTGGTCTTCTCGAGCATCGGTGACGCGATCGGCGAGCATGATCATTCCGGCGCAGGATCCGAACATCGGCATCCCAGCGATTCGAGCCTGCTGCAGGGGTGCCATCAGCCCATCGTGAAGAGCGAGCTTTGACATGGTGGTCGATTCACCACCGGGAATGACCAGACCTTGGACAGCAGCCAGATCAGCCAGACTGGTGACAGGCCGTGCCGTAGCGCCCGCTGCTTCCAACGATGCGAGATGTTCGCGAATATCCCCTTGCAGAGCGAGCACCCCAATGTGCGGGGCAGCGCTCACCAGCCTCGATCCTCCAGGCGGTGATGCACGGGAATGTCGGCAACATTGATGCCGACCATGGCTTCGCCAAGCCCGCGCGAGACCTCGGCGATGACATCGGGCTCATTGAAGTGCCGAGTGGCCCGGACAATTGCCGTCGCCCGCTTCAAGGCATCTTCGGGGCTCGCTGCGCCACTGCCACTCTTGAAGATTCCCGAGCCGACGAACACCCCATCGGCACCCAATTGCATCATCATCGCTGCATCTGCTGGCGTGGCGATGCCGCCGGCCGTGAAGAGCACAACGGGCAGGGATCCACGCTTGGCAACCTCCACCACGAGGTCGTACGGCGCCTGCAGTTCCTTGGCTGCAACGTAGAGCTCGTCAGGGGCCATTGAGCTCAATCGATTGATCTCGGCACGAATGGTGCGCATGTGCGTCACAGCGTTGGAGACATCTCCGGTGCCAGCCTCGCCTTTGGATCGGATCATCGCTGCGCCCTCATTGATGCGACGAAGAGCCTCACCAAGATTGGTGGCACCACACACAAACGGCACTGTGAACTTCGACTTGTCGATGTGATTGGTGTAGTCGGCCGGCGTGAGCACTTCGGATTCATCGATGTAGTCCACGCCTAGGGACTGGATGACCTGAGCCTCGACGAAGTGGCCAATGCGCGCTTTGGCCATCACGGGAATGGAGACGATTTCGATGATGCCCTGGATCATGTCGGGATCCGACATGCGGGACACCCCGCCCTGCGCGCGAATATCAGCGGGTACTCGCTCGAGAGCCATGACTGCAACAGCGCCCGCATCCTCGGCGATCTTTGCCTGCTCAGGGGTGACCACATCCATGATGACCCCGCCCTTGAGCATCTCGGCCATGCCGCGCTTGACGCGATCGGTACCGACCAAAGGCTCAGCAGACACGTGCACCATCCTCTTCACAGCAACTGGCAAGCCAGTATTGACGGACCACCATCGTAGGGCCGATGCCTCTGGCACTGCAGGTGCCGTCGTCAGGAGCCGATGATGCCGAGCCCCTGAGGCGGCCGATCATCCATCTCCCAAGTCGTGGGAACCGGGGTGTGTCCGGCCAGTCGAAACCACCGAACCAGGCGATGCTCGTGAATCTGGCCACACGCCAGCACCGCGTCATTGAGGAAGCGACGACACAGCTCGACCCGACGAATCGATGCCGACAGCTCATCGAGCAGATCGGCTGCCAAGGGATCCTCACGAAGCAGGTTCACCTCGTCGACATCATCCAAGGCCTGCATCAATACCTCTGACAACGCTGACTCAGCGGCAATCCTCTGCATCACATCTGCATCAATGGACTGTCGAGCATCGTGAGCTGTCTCGGCAATGAGCTCACTTGAAGCCGGGTCCAGGACTTCGGCAACCGAGAGCTCGATCGCAACCGATGAGCGACGGAGCAGTTGCGCGTCCAGGGCAAAGGTGGAGGTCTCGATGCGACGATGGAGTCGATCCAGGCGTCCAGCCGTTGTGCTCAGGTACCAGGCAAACACCAGCACCACAACGATCACCAGAGCGATCAGCCACCAGTTCATGTCAGCGACCTCCCTGGCCCAGACTGTTGCCGAATCGACCGATGATCTGTCCGCGCAGATCCGCGGTCACCTGCTCTCCGGAAGCCGTCACGCTTTCGTACACAGCGAGCACATCGTCAACCACCACATCCCAGTCGAATCTGCGCACTCGATCCGAGCCGGCTGCCACGAGCCGCGCACGTTCCGCCGGGTCTGCGAGCAACGCGAGTGCGGCATCCGCCAAAGCAGCGCTGTTCTCGTTGGCGAATAACTGCCCTGCCTTGCCGTCATGGAGCACCCGTGCGAAGGCGGGCAGGTCGGCCGCAAGAACAGCCGTGCCGGCAGCCATCGCCTCGATCAGCACAATGCCAAAGGATTCTGCGCCCGTGTTCGGTGCGATGTACACATCAGCGGTGTGCAGGGCCTGTGCCTTCTCCGCCTCGCTGACAAGGCCGAGGAAGGTGATGTGATCGCGAATCTCAGGCGCGAGTTCGTCACGGATTTCGTCGACTTCCCCCGGGCCAGCGACATACAGATGCGCGAGTGGATCACCGGCAATGATCGCTGGCATTGCATCAAGCAGGACAGCCAAGCCCTTGCGTGATTCGTCCAATCGACCAAGGAACAGCAGGGAATGGCCGGGGGTGTTGAACGCGGGGTGCGCGCCTGGGGCGTGGAAGCTTTGCAGGCGAACTCCATTGGGGATCAGCACCGCGTCGCCGCCCACGTGAGCGACAAGAGTGCGTCGGGCATCCTCGCTCACCGCGATGCGACCGCTGATTTTCTCCATGGCCGTCTGTGCCAGGCGATTCACACTGGCGAGAATTCTGGAGTGCGGATTCGATGAGTGCCAGGTGGCAACGATCGGGCCATCGGCAACCCAGATGGACAACAGCGACAAACCTGGAGCCACCGGTTCATGCACGTGAATCAGGTCGAAATTTCCCTCTTGAATCCACCTTCGCGCCTGACGTGTGGCCCGCAGCCCGAAATTCAAGCGGGCAATCGATCCGTTATAGCGAACAGCAATGGGCTTGCCGCCATTGGTGACTTCATGAGCCACCGGACTCTCATCATCGAGAGGCGCGAGAATGTCGACGAAGTGCCCTCGCAGACGCAGTTCAGCGCTGAGATCAGCCACATGCGATCGCACTCCACCTGGGACATCCCAGACATACGGGCACACCATCCCGATGCGCAGTCCAGAGCTCACAGCCACACCTTCTGCATCATGTGCCAGTCCTGCGGATGCGCGTGGATCGCCTGACCCAGGCTGACCGCGAGTTTCTGCGTTATCAGCGGGATCTGGCTGGATCGATCCTCTCCGGGAGTGGCGACGATGGGCTCATAGACATGTCCGCGCAGTTTGGGGCCGTCGTACCAGAGGCCGATCGGCAGCACAGGAGCACCGGTGAGCACGCTGAGCAGCGCCGGCCCAGCCGGCAGGGTGGCTCGCCCGCCGAGGAAGTCGACCTCCACCCCATTTCCTCCAACATCGCGATCACCGAGCAGCGCGACCATTCCGCCGCGTTGGAGGGTGCGGGCCAGGGATCGCACCACATTCGGCTCACCAAGTGGCAGCACATCCATGCCAAGAGTCCGCCGGTATTCCAGGAACTGGTTGAACAAGCCTTCCGGCTTGAGTCGTTCGGCAACAGTTGCCAGCCCGCCATAGCGATCAGCGGCCCAGGCGCCTGCCGAATCCCAGTTGGCCAGATGACCGGGAACCATGATCACTCCCGAACCTGCAGCCACTGCTTCATCGAGCATCTTGGTGTTGTCAAGATAGAAGCGTCCGCGGATTTGCTCCGTTGTCCACGAGGGCAGCTGGAAGGCCTCCATCCAGTAGCGCATGTAACTGTGCATCCCGGCTCGGGTGATCTTCTCCAAGGCTGCAGCCGAAAGATCCGGGCGCACTCGCTCCAAGTTCATGCGCAGGCGCTGCACACCCGTGCCATTGCGGCGATAGGTCTGATCTGCGGCCATCATGAATGCCGTGCGCACGCTGGGTCCGGGCAGGTGACGAGTTGCAAACCACGCCAGGCGAAAGGCCTCCAGAGTCGCCCGATCACGCAACCCAGAACGGTTCATCACGTTCGCAGCTCCCCACGCACATGCACGATTCTCTGCACAATCGTGATTACTCCGAGCCCGCCGATGATCCACAGCGCAGCCGGCAGGACATACGGCACTCCGAAGCCGGTAAGGAATGCCGCGAACAGCACGATGATGAGTCGTTCGGCTCGCTCGGCGATGCCGACGTTGGCAGTCGCGCCCACTGCCTCCGCGCGAGCCTTCGCATACGAGGTCACCTGCCCTGTCACCAGCGCAAGGCTGGCAGCAAGACCCACCCCAACCTGGTCGTTGAGCAGGCCCCACCAGATGAAGGATGCGAAGATCGCGCCATCAGCGACTCGATCCAAGGTGGCATCCAGGAAGTTGCCCCAAGGTCCGCTGGTACCGGCCAGGCGAGCCATCGTGCCGTCAAGCAGATCAGTCAACGTGAATGCAGTGATGAGCAGTGAGCCGAGGATGAAATGACCATGGGGGAAGCAGATCAGCGCTGAGAGCACCACACCCAAGGTGCCAAGAACGGTGATGGCATCCGGCGAGACTCTGATCCGCAACAGGAACTTTGCCGGCGGCAGCAGAACGGCGGTGATCACCTGTCGCGCACCGGGGTTGTTCAGCATGGTTCTCCAGGTGTTGAGCGGCGCGAATGCTCGATGCTATCGGGAATCCGTTGGATCCTCGGTGACTGCGCCTTGCCATGACCGCCGCTTTGGTGCGGTCTGGCAGGATTGACTTCAATCGAAAGGCGCTCAATGACGTTCGGCCATGCCCAAGCTCTGGGGGTTGCGGCAATTCGCAATGTCGTGCTCGTGGGCCCATCGGGCTCCGGCAAGACAACTCTGGCCGAGCATCTGATCGCATCAGCAGGGGCAACCGCTGCGCGCGGCTCGGTGGATGCAGGCACTTCGACTCTGGATTACGAGGCGGCAGCCCGTCGTCAGAAGCGATCAGTGTCGCTGAACCTTGCCTCATTCGACTATGGCGACTTCTTGATCAATCTCGTGGACACTCCAGGCTTTGTCGACTACTTCGGTGAGGTGCGGGCCGGCATGCGCGCAGCGGATGCTGC
>DNXA01000139.1 GCA_003506065.1 Actinomycetota bacterium | reverse complement strand
GCGGCGCTGAGCAGGAGTACTTCCTGGTCGATCGCCACTTCTTCCTGGCCCGCCCCGATCTGCTCAATGCCGGGCGCACCCTGTTCGGCTGCAAGCCGCCCAAGGGCCAGGAGTTCGATGATCACTACTTCGGCGCCATCCCCGAGCGAGTGCTGGGCTTCATGATGGACACCGAGCGTGAGCTGTTCAAACTGGGCATCCCTGCCAAGACGCGTCACAACGAGGTCGCCCCCGGTCAGTTCGAAATCGCCCCGATGTTCGAGCGCTCCAATCTTGCCGCTGACCACCAGCAACTGCTGATGACGACCTTCAAGTCGGTCGCCGAGAAGCACGGCATGGCGTGCCTGTTCCACGAGAAGCCTTTCGCTGGAGTCAATGGCTCCGGAAAGCACGTGAACTTCTCGCTTGGCAACGGACGCCAGGGCAACCTGCTGCTGCCAGGTGATACTCCGCATGACAATGCCCAGTTCCTCGTGTTCTGCGGCGCTGTCATTCGCGCGGTCCACAAGTACGGCGGCCTCCTGCGCGCATCTGTTGCATCCGCAAGCAACGATCACCGCCTGGGCGCCAATGAGGCCCCACCGGCGATCATCTCGATCTTCCTGGGCGATCAGCTTGCTGATGTCTACAAGCAGATAGCTGAAGGCGGTGCGACCTCCTCCAAGAGCAAGGGCCAGATCCGGATCGGCGTTGACACACTTCCGGTGCTGCCAACCGACCCAGGCGATCGCAACCGCACCAGCCCATTCGCCTTCACCGGCAACCGCTTTGAGTTCCGGGCACCGGGTTCGCTGCAGTCTGTCGCTGGTCCGATGACGACCATCAACACGATTCTGGCCGAGGCCCTGGACTTCATCGCCACGGACATTGATGCATCACTTGCGAACGGCGTCGAGTTCAACGATGCAATCCAGAGTGTGCTGCAGAAGATCATGCTGGAGCATGGCTCTGTGGTCTTCAATGGCAACGGCTACGCCGAAGCCTGGCAGATCGAGGCAGCTGAGCGTGGTCTGCCGAACCTGCGCACCACACTGGACGCAGTACCCGAGCTCGTCACTCCTGCAGCAATCGAGCTCTTCGAGCACTACAAGGTCTTCAACGAGCGAGAGATGCACAGCCGCTTCGAGATCGCTCTCGAGCAGTACGTCCTGAGCATCAGCGTCGAGGCAAAGTTGACCCTCGAAATGGGCTACACCATGGTGCTGCCGGCTGCTGTGCGCTACCAGACAGAGTTGGCCTTGAATGTTGGCGCCCTGCTCGCAGCAGGCGTCGAGACCGACACGTCGACCCTGGAGCCAATCTCCGGCCTGATCAACTCCCTGCGCACCTCGCTCAGTGAGCTGTCTGATGCGCTGAAGAGTGCACACAGTGAGGAAATTGTGGACGAGGCCAAGTACGCGCAGGAAGCGCTGCTGCCCGCTCTCACTGCAGTGCGCACGGCCGCAGATGCCCTCGAGGGCATGGTTGCTGACGATCTCTGGCCACTGCCGACTTACCAGGAGATGCTGCACATCCTCTAAAGCGATCGATCAACATGCATCTCAGACAATCGGTGTCTGTGCAGTGGCAACGCAGCAATGCGCAGCTCTGCACGGACACCGATTGCTCTGTATTGACCACGATTTCCGAGCACCGATAGGTTCCAAGAACAAGGCGAAGATCAACAGATCTTGCACACGTGCCTAGCCCCAAGTGCGGAGGATCCCGTGACAGTGGTCAGCGAGTACCTGGAAACAGCCGGAATCATCAGAAGCTTTCTCGCCACCAGCGAGGTTGCCAAGTATTGGGATTTCCCAAGCGCCCTTGAAGACTGGACGGTGGCCGGCTTGTCCGGACACCTGGCGCGACCCGTGCTCAACATGCCGGCCATCTTGGCCGCTGAGGTGCCCACGGATCGACCGCTGGTGTCAGCAGTGGACTACTACTTCACCATGCCAGTGAGCGACCTCCAGCGCGAATCGACGATGGCGATCGAGATTCGCGATCGGGGAATCGCCTCAGCGGGTACCGGCACCAAGGATCTGCTCACGAGGTTCGACACAGCGCTCGCCGAGCTGCAACAGACCTTGCCGACCCTTGCTGCCGATCATGAGATTGTCGGGCTGGGCACCCGAATGCTGCTCACCGAATACTTGATCACCCGCATGGTGGAAATGCTCGTGCATGCTGACGACCTTGCCGTCAGCATCGGCAGGGTCTGCCCCGTGTTCCCGCCTGCCGTCAGCGATTCGGTGATCGCAACCCTGGCCTGTATCTCAGCGCGCAGAAACAGCCCGATAGACGTCATCCGCGCACTCGCGCGCGAAGAACGCCCGATCCAACGACTCTCGGCCTTCTAGGAGAGGTAGTCGGTTAGCAGCGCTGCCAGTTCAACTGGCCGATCACTCTGCACCGAGTGACCTGCGCCTTCGACAATCTCAAAGCGGAAGTCCTTGGCACGACGAGCAAACTCGTCGCTGTGCTCCGTTGTCACGAACACTGACGCACCGCCGCGAACCAGCATGATCGGCACGTTGATCTGATCAACGTCTGTCCAGAGCTGCTTGAAGGATTCCTCCTGCTCCTTCTCCTGCTCTGGAGTGAGCTCTTGGCCTTCTGGGGGACGCAGCGAGTCATAGCGCCAACCCCACTGGCCATCCTCGAACTGCTTGGAGTTGTGCACGACACCACGCTCAATCAGCAGGGCTGGGCGATTGGGGGCCAGGGCTGCTGTTGCATCGATCATGGCCTGCCGTGACTCATAACGGTCCGGTCCCGATGTGAGCGCAACTGTGCCGCGATCGGCCTCTGACATCTTCTTCATCTGCTCCATCTGGCTTGGTGTGACATCGACAATCACCACACGCGAGAACAGCTCAGGGCGAATCGAGGCAAGATGAATCGCAGTGAGGCCACCCATGGACATGCCAACAAGCGCCACGTTCTTCACGCCCATGCGATCAAGGACCACAGCAATGCTCTCGGCACTGGTGAAAGGCCAGTACTCCTTGTCCTCACGCCAGGAGGAATGCCCATGACCTGGCAGATCGATGGCCACGAAGGGCTTGCCCATCAGCAATCCCACGGCATCCCAGGTGTGCGCGTTCTGCCCGCCTCCGTGCAGCATGACGATCTGCGGATCTGCATCACCCCAGCGCAGAGAGGAGATCATCGAGCCGTCGTCGAGGTCCCAGTGCTCGCGCGTGAGAGTGGGGTCGCTCCAGGGAGCACCAAGGAGTTCTGCCGTCTCCTTCAACAGATGCTTCTCGTTGTAGCTCTCAGTGGATACCGACATCTGACACTCCATGAATGGACTCGTTGACCGGATTGGATCGACCCGAGGAGGCTAGCCGCAATCCACGGACATTTCTGAGTTTCCATCGCTGCCAGAATGCAGTGCGATTTCCGATCCCTCGACCCGATCATGTGGTCAGGATTCAAGCAATCCCGCGAGCCAGCAAGAACTCGGCAACAACTTCGCGCACTTCTTCGCGGATGAGATCTGTCCCCCACACCTGATCACAGATATCCCACACCTGCTGAATCCGTGTGAGCCCCAGAATCTCGCACAGCACTGCCA
>DNXA01000063.1 GCA_003506065.1 Actinomycetota bacterium | reverse complement strand
GCGCAGCCGATCAAGATGCCCAGGGCGGCAGCCTCGATGCTGTCGAAGATCAGCAGAAAGGCAATGCCGAAGATCGCTCGGCCAACGCCGTTGGCGATGAAGCCCGAGCTGAAGCGCAGGTGCTCCTCACGCCCTTGGGCAATGCCCAGCGATGCCGTGCCGAGCACGACGAACGCGAGAGAGGCAAGGCCCAGGACCATGGCGGCATAGGGAATCGCCAGCAGCTCACCTGCTGGCCAGGCGGCGAATATGCCGATAGCCATAATCGCCACGGCGATATACATCGCCAGCCGGACTGATTGCCCCTCGACCTCTGCCCGATTCGTGGTGGCGACTGCGACGCGACGGGCGGTGACGGTCTGCAAGGCGATGGCCAGAGTCGACACGATGATGAGCACGCCCATCAGGGCACCAAAGGCGCCGAACTGCGCAGGATCAAGAACGCGAGCGGCGAACATCGACAGCGCATAGGCCGCGCCATTGCCCACCAGAGTCGCTACGCCAACAAAGACCAGGCCCTTGGCAAGCGCTGCGCGCGGCTGATCCACTGGGCAAGAGTAGAGGTCTACTCAACAAGCTCAGGCAATCCGGAGCGCTGTGCGCCCAAAAGCACGGAGACCGCGGTCATCGTGCAGAGATCACGCAGATTGTGGCTCACCAGTGGTGTCCGATTTGCGCAAGTGACTAGTGGGACTCAAGGTGCGAAATCGGCTTCATTTTTTGTGATCCATCCCACATTGCACCAAGGCATCGTCCGAAATACGGGCGCTGGGGAGGCGGATTGCTGGGTTTTCCGCCTAGCGTCGACGGCTCGTGGAACGGTCAGGGCCGCTGAAAAGCTCTGCGACCTCAGACAGGTTCTCCCGCACGACCGAAGGAACCCGGCTTCCCGCCGCCAGACCAAAGGGGTACGACAAGTGCGCGTCCGCTCAACTCGACCGACCCGTGTCATGACAGGCGCCGTCACCGGCGCCTTGCTTTTGGCCACCATGGGCTTTGGCCACAGCGCATCCAGCGCGGAACCGACACAACTGGCGCCCACCACCGGTGCAGGTGCGCCGACCACTGGCGTCGGGGTGCTCACGATGAGCATGCGGGCAAGTGCAATGTCGGCGAAGACCTCCCGGACCATGCTTGCCAAAGCGCGTCAGATGCTGACGCGCAATCGCATCGTGAAGGTGGCCCGCGCGCAGATCGGCGACAGGTATCAGGCCGGCAGCTCGGGCCCCAACTCATTCGACTGTTCGGGGCTGACCAGTTATGTCTATCGAATGGCCACTGGCAAGACCATCGCGCGCACTTCGTGGACTCAGTACAGCAGCGCGGCCAAGGTCTCCCGCAAGAATCTCATGCCTGGCGATCTTGTCTTCTTCTTCAAGCGGGGCGTTCATCACGTGGGGGTGTACGTCGGAGCAGGCAAGATGGTCCACTCACCGCGCCCAGGGGAACATGTCAAGGTCACCGGCATCTACGACGATTGGTTTGCCACGCACCTGTCCGGCTTCGGGCGCGTCCTGCCTGCCGTCTAGGCACTGCACAGTTCACGCACGCAGCGGCCTAATTCAGGGCATATGAGACGCTAGTTGCAGCAGTTTCAATGGGTACCACCCCAATCTCGGAGGGAGCAGTCATGGCATCTGTGCGCCCGCTCCGGCTGACCTCCAATCTGGCAGTTGCCGAACTCGTGGCAAACAAGGGTGATCGACGCGTGAGCGTCTGCATTCCAGCACGCAATGAGGCCGCCACCATCGCGCCTATCTTGTTGCGCATCAAGCGCGAGCTCATGGACGCTCAGCCGCTCGTGGACGAATTGATCGTGATGGATCACGGCTCCACCGATCAGACGGCAGAGGTCGCTCTCGAATGCGGCGCTACCGTCATCGAAGCAGACTCGGTTCTGCCGGAATTCGGCTCGGCCTTGGGCAAGGGCGACGTGCTCTGGCGCTCGGTGGACGCATCAACGGGTGACTTCATCGTTTGGCTTGATGCCGACCTTGGTTCGTTCACTGCCGACTACGTCAGCGGACTGCTTGAGCCGCTGTTGCTCGACGAGCACCTGGCACTTGTGCGATCGACCTACCGACGCACCTTCCATGGCGAGGGTGACGAAGGCGGCAGAGTCACTGAGTTGACCGCGCGCCCAGTGCTCAAACTGCTCTATCCCGAACTGGCACACATCCGACAGCCGCTCGGCGGCGAGTATGCGATTCGTCGCGACGTCGCTCTTGCCACCCGGTTCGAAGTGGACTACGGAGTTGAGATGGGCCTGTTGATCGACATCTGGCGGGCCTATGGGGTTGAAAGCATCGCTCAGGTCGATCTCGGTGCCCGCACCCATCGGAACCGACCACTGTCTGAGTTGCATGAGCAGGCGATCCAGGTGATGCGTGCTGCACTCTCCCGAACGCCCGTTTTGGCAATCGCTGACGGCACGTTCACCCGTCCGCCGTTGAATGATGTTGCTGACGGGCTGGATCAGTCCATCACTGCATCGATGACGTAGCTGGCAAAGGCGAGCGAACTGGTCCATCCCGGCGAGACGGCATTCAAGATATGTGTCGAACCCTCGCCCCGCTCAACGACAAAATCCATCTCAAGCTTCTTGCTCGGCAGATGGAAGAGCTGCGCCCGCACTCCCACGCGCCCCCTCTTGGTGAAGTCCTCCACGCGTACTGCAGGCACAAGCGCAGTTGCTTGACGCACCAGGTGCTTGCGCGAGTACTTGGGCAGTTCTGAGCGGATGAGTCCGGGGACGTCATGGTCCTTGCTCGTGAGGAAGCGTGGGTAGGTCCGCGCAATCTCAAGACTCTCCATCGCGTTGATGCCGTGCACGCCGCCGTAATCCTCCCGCCACAGTGCCGGAATTGCCGTAGGGCCGATTTTGGCTTGCCCATTGACGGTCACGGTCAGATGCACGCCCAAGAAGGGGTTGCGCGCATCTGGCACCGGATAGACATGGCGCTTCAATCGACCCGGCTCCCACGAGCCGTACCAATACAGGCCCTTGAAGGGCAGCATCCGGTACTCATCACCGACGCCGAACCAGTGCGCGACGACATCGGCATAGAGCCCCGCTGCGTTGACGATGTGACCGGCGCTGATTTCGCCGTGGTTCGCTGTGCGCACCCATCCGGGACCCGCGCCCAGCACAGTTGTATTCATCAGCA
>DNXA01000092.1 GCA_003506065.1 Actinomycetota bacterium | reverse complement strand
GTGCCGTGCACGGTCAGGGCGCTCCGCTCTCCCAGCCACAGTCGCGTGCCGATGCGCGCCTTGATCTGCACCCGTCTGTTGGACCCCTGCAATTGCGCATACTCAGTGTCATTGAGATGCGAGAGCCACAGGGTCTGATCCACCTCAGTGCCGAGTTTGGCTGATTCGGTCTGCCAAAGCCCGTGCCACCGCTGGACCTCGCGAACGCGGGCAGTGACGGCGGCCTCTCCGGGCACCGGCTCCTCGTTTGCAGATTGCTCAAGCGGAAGATGGAGCGACAGGCCGCAGAGCTGCAGTCGCGTGGTCTCCAGGGCCGCACGGGTGACGGGATCAGCGAGCACCCGAATCAGCTCTGCTTCGCTGAAGCCAAAGCGATGCATCGACGTGCGCGCTTCGAGCAGCACGCGCACGCTACCGGCGCCCGCGCTGAGCGCGGCAAGCCCGCTTGTGGAAGAGATCGTGCGGATCACCCGGTGTGCATCCCACTTCTGTGCGATGTCCCACCACACATCACCGGCAAGCAGATCTCGAGGCTCGAAGGGTTCAAGCACGACGACGTCAGCATTGCTGTGTGCCAGCACCTCGTCGAGTTCGAATACTGTGCCGACCGCAACAACCTCACTGGCAAGCGCGTTGCTCTCGCGAGCCAGTCGAGCCTGGCCCAAGCCGTAACCGTTGCCCTTGATCACTGGCACGATCGATTCGCCGGTCACCGATTTCACCGTCGCGCTGACGGTATGAATATGCGCCCGCCACTGGTCGGTGTTCACTTCCAGGGTGAAAGTCATGCCTGCTCCGTTTCGTCAGCCGCGTCGAGCCTGATACAGCGCATACGCCTTCGCCCAGCTGCCTCGCAGGATGAAATCCCACTCGCCAACGTACTCCTGGGCGTATCCGCCTGAGCCGACCTTGAACTGCACCAAGCCGAACAGATGATCATCCGGATTCAGGGTGTCGGCAATCCCGCGGAGGTCATAGACCGCACATCCGGCTGCATGCGCGCGCTGAATCATTGCCCACTGCAGGGCATTGGACGGTCGCACTTCTCGATCCGCTGTCGTGGAAGCCCCGTACGAATACCAAGCATGGTCGCCGACCACCACCATCAACGTTGCTGCAGCGAGATGACCGTCGACATGTGCCAGGTGCAAGCTCAATCGTGAGTCGCTGTGCCGGTTGAGCTCGTCCCACATTCGCTCGAAGTACGACAGTGCTCGCGGAGTGAAGTGATCCCGCTTGGCCGTCTCGACGTAGACCTGATGGAAGGCCGCGAGGTCGGCACGTTCGCCGAGTGAGACCACGACACCGAGCTTCTCGGCCTTGCGGATATTGCGTCGCCACAGCTGGTTGAAGCCGGCGAAGATCTCGTCGAGGGTGCGCCCCTGGAGTGGGACCTGGAAGACATAGCGCGGCTGGACGTCTCCGAAGCCCGCGCCGGTGGCTTCCTCCTGCCGCCAGCCGCGCGACTCTAAACGCTCGGCCAGATGCAGGGCCAGGATTGAGTGCCAATCGGCGACCACTTCGTGCAGGTGCGCAGGCGGCGAGCCGTCAGGTTCACGCCATTGCGCCATTGCGGCCTTGATCGTCTCCGCCTCCCATCGCCTGGTGGGCACGGGTGGTCCCATCTTGACCTGGAAGGCGCCGCTGGCCCGGAGATGTGCCAGGAGCGGTGTCAGCCAGGCGCTGATGTCGTATTGCGGAAACTGTGAGTGGAGCCAGTCAATGTCGGGACCCTCGGGCAGGTAGGCAAGTGAACGCCGCGGCAGTCTGGGAATCGGACGAAAGAGCACAAGTCCGGCTCCCACGAGTTCAGAGCCCTCGAACCAGCCGATCGACTCTGATCGCCAGCCGGCCTTGACCTGCCCCCACTCGGGAAGCTGCAGGAAGGAGACCGCAGGCCTTGAGGCGATCCATGCGCGATGCTGCGTGGCAGAGATCGTGCGCACCACAGGACTCATGGAAGATCCACATCAACGACAACGGGTGCGTGATCTGACGCGCCCTTGCCCTTGCGCTCCTCACGATCGATGTAGGCATCGCTCACTGCGTCGGCGAAGGCCTGATTTGCATAGATCAAGTCGATCCGCATGCCCCAGCCCCGACCGAAGGAGGCCTGTCGGTAGTCCCAGAAGGTGAAGGGCTCACCCTTCAGGGCCCTCGGCATGACTTCAACCAGACCAGCGGAGAGCACGTCAGCAAGTGCCTGACGCTCGCCCGGCGTCACATGCGTGCTGTTCTCGAATTTCGCGATATCCCAGACATCCGCATCAGTGGGAGCAACGTTGTAGTCGCCGATGATCGTCAATGGTCGCTCAGGTGACTGCGCCAGCTCTGCCGCAGCCGTGGCTTTGAGGGCCGCAAACCACTCGAGCTTGTACGAGTAGTGCGGATGATCGGGTTCGCGACCATTGGGAACGTAGACACTCCACACGCGCACGCCACCGCAGGTGGCGCCAATGGCTCGTGGCTCATCGGCCTCTTCGTATTGAGGCTGCCCGATCAATCCCCTGGTGACATCTTCAATACCAACTCGGCTGAGCAGCGCAACGCCATTCCAGCGACCCGTGCCAAGAGTCGCAACTTCATAGCCAAGAGCTTGGATCGGCATCAACGGGAACGCATCATCGGTGCACTTGAGTTCCTGAAGCGCCAGGACATCTGGCTTGTTGAGTTCCAGCCATGCCAGCACTCGCTCAAGTCGTGCGCCAATGGAATTCACGTTCCAGGTCGCAATTCGCACAGCCGCAGCCTAGATGCACCCCGGATCGATCACACTCGGCTTAGATCAAGCATCCGATGCTGCATCGGAGAAATGGAGAAGTCCAATGACCGACAACGATCCGTTCTGGCGCTTGCCCGAGGTGCCGAGCTTCACCCTGACCAGCACCAGTGTGCAGCACGGACATGGGCTTGCACTCGCACACATGTCGGAAATCTTCGACGTGCCAGGGGGTCAGGACACCAGCCCGCAACTGTCGTGGTCTGGCGCGCCCGAAGCCACCCAGAGCTACGCAGTCACGATGTACGACCCTGACGCGCCAACGATGTCGGGCTTCTGGCACTGGGCGGTGGCCGGAATCCCGTCTACGGTCAGCTCATTGGCGCAGGGAGCCGGGGATGACCCTGGCTCAGGTCTGCCCGCGTCTGCGGTTCAGCTGCGCAACGACGCCGGCTCGGCACGGTTCCTTGGAGCGGCTCCACCTGCCGGACACGGCTCTCATCGCTACTACATCACCGTCCACGCGCTGGACACCGAAGACATGGGAGTCGACGCCGACACCTCACCTGCCCTGCTCGGGTTCAAGATGTCTTTCCATATCTTGGCCCGGGCCACGATCATCGCGACGGCGGAGATTTCCTAATTTCCCTGAGGGCAGGTAATCTTCCGGAGTCCTGCTGACCGACGGTGTGGTTCTACCGTCAACGTGCAGGCACGCGAGAACCCTCCTGCCGCGGAATGTCCGTGGCCGATTGAGTCCAAAGGAGGCGGGATTCTTATGCGTCGTTATGAGGTCATGGTCATTCTTGATCCAGATCTGGAAGAAAAGACCGTAGCCCCCAGCTTGGAGACGTTCCTGAACGTCGTCCGCGCTGATGGTGGCGAGGTGCACAAGGTTGATGTGTGGGGTCGTCGCCGCATGGCGTACGAGATCAACCACAAGCCCGATGGCATCTACGCGGTGCTCGAAGTCACGGCCAACCCGTCTGCAGTCGCTGAGCTGGATCGTCAGCTCTCGCTGAACGAGGCCGTCATGCGTACCAAGGTGTTGCGTCCGGAGGAGGCCAAGTAATGGCCGCCGGGGACGTCGTAGTCACGGTCATTGGCAATCTGACCAACGATCCTGAATTGCGTTTCACCCCAAGCGGCGCTGCTGTCGCTTCCTTCACCGTTGCCTCCAGCTCACGTGTGCTTGATCGCACGACCAATGAGTGGAAGGACGGCGAGACCGTCTTCATGCGCTGCAGTGTCTGGCGCCAGTACGCGGAGAACGTCGCCGAGTCACTGACCAAGGGCACGCGCGTGATCGTGCAAGGCCGCTTGAAGCAGCGCTCCTACGAAACCCGCGAGGGTGAGAAGCGCCAGGTGATGGAGGTCGAGGTCGACGATGTCGGTCCCGCACTTCGTTACGCAACGGCCAAGGTCAATCGTGTTCAGCGTCAAGGTGGTGGGTTCGACGGCGGCCAGAGTGCCGGCGGCGCAGCCCCAGCCGATGACCCTTGGGCAAGCAGCCCCTCAGGTGGCGCCGGCTTCGACGAGCCACCTTTCTAATCGATATTCTTCACTGACTTCACAGGAGTAAGCAGACATGGCACCACGCGATAGAGATCGTGACAGCAAGCGCGGACCCGCGCGCGGCAAGGATGACAAGCTTCCGAAGCGCAAGGACTGCGTCTTCTGCCGAGGCGAAATCAAGGGCATCGACTACAAGGACACCAACTTGCT
>DNXA01000221.1 GCA_003506065.1 Actinomycetota bacterium | reverse complement strand
CGATGTAGAGCAGATCGGGCTCGCCAGCTGCCTGGCGCACCACATGCGCTGCCCATACCTTCTCGGCCAGAGTCTTTGCCATCGTGCACTCCTTCAGAATCAGAATAGACATCTCAACCACATTTGCAATCTCAGTATGTGAGATGCCAATATCACACTATGGATAACACTAGCGGAGTGGGCGTCATCGACAAAGTCGCGGCCATCCTCGAAGCCCTGGCCCAGCGGCCGCTGTCGCTTCCAGCGCTCGCGGAGAGCACCAAGCTGCCTCGGCCGACCGCGCACCGGCTTGCGGTCGCCCTTGAGCATCACGGACTGGTGGGCCGGTCAGATACCGGACAGTTCATCCTGGGCGACCAGCTGCGCCAGTGGGCCAATCCGCATCTGACGTGGGAGGCCGCGGCCGACATGGTCGCCCGTGAATTGCGAGACGCCACCGGTGTGAGCGCGCAGGTGTACCGGCGAGCCGGCGAACAACGCCTGTGCATCGCGGCAGCCGAGCCATTGCGAGGCCTGCGCGACACCGTTCCGGTTGGTGCCCTGTTGACGATGAAGGCTGGCTCGGCAGCACAGGTGCTTGCCGCATGGGCGCCCGCCGAAGATCGCAGCCTGCTGCTGAAGGGCGCTGCATTCACCGAAGCGATCCTGTCCTCGGTTCGCAAGCGCGGCTGGGCCCAGTCCGTGGCTCAGCGTGAACCCGGAGTCGCTTCAGCAGCTGCGCCTGTACGGGATGCCGGTGGCACCGTGATTGGCGCGATCTCCATTTCCGGACCAGCTGACCCACTAGCCAAGCCGACGAAGACCCAGATCGCGTCACTCCTGGCCGCAGCGCAGCAACTGGAATCGGCAATCGCCGCTTGAAAAGACTTCAGGCCCCCTCCAGATGGAGGGGGCCTGGTAGCCCCGACGGGATTCGAACCCGCGCTACCGCCTTGAGAGGGCGGCGTGCTAGGCCACTACACAACGGGGCCAAATTGATGGAGTCGCCTCCAACAATCACACGTCGCATTCACGAGCAATGCGACGTTCGCTGGGGTACCAGGACTCGAACCTAGACTAACTGAACCAGAATCAGTTGGGCTGCCAATTACCCCATACCCCATGGGACTTGCTGTGACCGACTGCAAGATATTAGGGGTTCACCGAGCCGGACCCTAATTCGGCCCTCCCTCTTGGCCTGTGATCTGCGCCCGGACACGCACCAACGCTCATGCGATGGCAGTGCTCACCGTCGGATTGCTGGTCACGGCGTGGAACCAGAGTCGAGGTTCAACCAGTACTGAGAGCACTCCGCAGGCGAATCAGGGACACTTCCCGGCCAAGAATCTCCATGGATTCGAACAGGGGCGGAGAGATACGCCGTCCGGTGATCGCCACGCGAATGGGACCGAACGCGAGCTTCGGCTTGAGCCCCAGGCCCTCGATGAGCGAGGCACGCAGCGCTTGCTCGATTGCCTCGGTGTTCCATTCAGGAATGGCCGTCAAGGCCGCAAGGGCCGCCAGGATGGCTGGGTCTGCACCTTCACCCAGCACTGCGCCGGCTTCGGCCTGATCCACGGTGAATCGATCCTGGTCAACCAGAAGGAATCCGAGCATTGCTGGAGCCTGCACGAGGGTGTCCATTCGCTCTTGGATCAGCGGCACGGCCAGAGCAAGGATCGCGCTGTGCTCTGCGCTGACAGGCGAGCTGACCAGTCCCTCTGCGGCCAGAAGTGGCATGAGGCGAGTGGTGAGCTCCTCCAACGACAGCGCCCGAATCCAATCCCCATTGATCGCAGTGCACTTCTTCAGATCAAAGCGGGCCGGGTTGGCGCTGACTCGATCTAGGCTGAAGGCCTGTGCCATCTGCTCCAGACTGAAGAACTCCTGATCATCGCCCATCGACCAGCCGAGCAGCGCTAGGTAATTCAAGAGCGCTTCAGGCAGATATCCGCTGTCCCGATACATCTGCAGCGAGGATTCAGGGTCACGCTTGGAAAGCTTCTTGTTGCCCTCTCCCATGACGTACGGAAGATGACCGAAAGCAGGCGTCGTGCCGTCACTGACGCCGATGGCGGCAAGGGCCTCGTACAGCGCCAACTGGCGCGGCGTCGAAGACAGCAGATCCTCACCGCGCAGGACATGCGTGATGCGCATGCTGGCATCGTCGACAGGATTGACGAGGGTATAGAGCGGTTCGCCGTTTGCACGCACGAGGACGAAATCCGGCACATGCTCGGCGCCGAAGGTGATAGGTCCGCGAACCAGGTCATCCCAGGTGTGATCGCGGTCCGGCATGCGAAAACGAATGACGGGAACTCGGCCTTGGGCGATGAATGCATCGATCTGCTCAGCGCTCAGGTCGCGACAGGTGCCTTCGTACCCAGGCGCTCGATTCTCCTGCTTGGCCAGCTCGCGCTGCGCCTCCAGCTCATCAGCTGAGCAGTAGCAGGGGTAGGCGAATCCGCCTTCGAGCAGCCGCCTGGCCACATCGGCATACAGCTCCAGTCGTTGCGATTGCCGATACGGACCGTGGGGGCCACCAACTTCAGGACCCTCATCCCAGGTCAGGCCCAGCCATCGAAGCGCTGAAAGCAGCGCCTCATAGGACTCTTCCGAATCGCGCGCGCTGTCCGTGTCTTCAATGCGAAACACAAAGGTTCCACCCATGTTGCGCGCGAACGCCCAGTTGAACAGTGCGGTTCGGACCATGCCGACATGTGGATTGCCGGTCGGAGACGGGCAGAACCGAACCCGTACCTCAGGCACGGTCGGTGACGGGGTTGGTCAGGGATCCGATGCCATCAATGCGCACCGTTACTGAGTCGCCAGACTTAATCGGCTTGGTACCACTTGGAGAACCGGTGAGGATCACATCACCGGGCAGCAGTGTCATCACTGCAGTGACCGCCTCCACGATCGTGGCGATGTCGAAGAGCATGTCGGTGGTGTTGCCGTCTTGGCGCAGATCGCCATTGACATGACAATTGATGGCGGTGTGCTCCCAGTTGAAGTCTGTTTCGATCCAAGGCCCCAAGGGACAGAACGTGTCAAAGCCCTTGGCGCGAGTCCACTGACCATCGCGGTTCTGAAGATCACGCGCGGTGACGTCATTTGCACACGTGAATCCAAGAATCACCTCGTGAACTCGCTCACGCGGTACCTCGCGGCACACTCGACCGATGACGATGGCCAATTCGGCCTCATGCTCAACGTGTTCGGACTGCCATGGCAGCTCGATCAGTTCGCCAGGCCCGATCACCGAAGTGCTGGGCTTGAGAAACATCAATGGCTCAGCGGGGGCCTCACCAAGTCCCGTCTCGCGGATGTGATCCAGATAGTTCTTCCCGATCGCCACCACCTTGCTTGGGAGAACCGGGGCAACCAGCCGCACATCAGCAAATCGCACGAGACGACCGTCGGGCACAAGTTCGCCAAAAGGATGACCGTCAAGCAGGGCGATGACCGTGCGCTCACCTGGGTCCCCGT
This sequence comes from Actinomycetota bacterium, assembly GCA_003506065.1. Classification (GTDB taxonomy): domain Bacteria; phylum Actinomycetota; class Actinomycetes; order S36-B12; family S36-B12; genus UBA11398. The sequence goes on along the minus strand of DNXA01000221.1, from coordinate 7,163 downwards.
TGGCATCTAGGCCCTCGAGAACCCCAAAGAACAACTCATCATCAACCGCAACTCGACAAATTCGCACCAGTGGAGCCTATCGACCGCCGAATCTGGACTACTGCCCAGCAAGCACCTTGCTGGCACGCAGCAGCCCGAAGCGAACCGCATCGTCAAGCGCCTTCCAGGAGGCGGCGATGACATTCTCGTGGACACCGACCGTGGTCCAGTCGGCCTCACCGTCGGTGGTCCCGATCAATACCCGTGTCACCGCGTTGGTTCCACTGCCGCCGTCGAGGATGCGGACCTTGTAGTCGATGAGCCGAAGGGTCGCGAGCTCTGGGTAGATCTGGCTCAGTGCGGAACGGAGGGCGTTGTCGAGCGCATTGACTGGNNGATGCCACTGCCCCGTCAGCACCCTGCTCAACGATGGTGCGCCAGGACTCAACCTCGAAGCCCCGCTCGCGACCATCCTCAGCCAGCAGGAGCAGCTCGAATGACGCGTCGGCCGCTTCGAAGGTCCAGCCCTGGGATTCCAGTTCCTTGACGCGACTGACAACCCGCGTCACGAGCTCCGGATTGGTCGAGAGGTCGTAGCCGAGCTCGGTGCCCTTCAATTCCACTGAGGCGCGCCCGGCCATCTCGGTGACGAGCACGCGCTGCACGTGACCAACCTGTGCTGGGTCGATGTGGTTGTAGAGCTCAGCGTTGATCTTCAGCGCCGAGGCATGCAGCCCAGCCTTGTGCGCAAATGAAGACGAGCCCGCATACGGCTGGTGCATGTCCGGAGCGATGTTGGCGATTTCTGCGATTGCGTGAGAGATGTGCACCGTCTCGCGCAGGCTGTCGGCCGGTAGCGCGTCGATATCCATCTTCAGCTGCAGATTCGCCACGACTGAGAAGAGGTCAGCATTTCCTGTGCGCTCGCCGTACCCATTTGCAGTGCATTGCACGTGGGTGGCGCCAGCCGAAACAGCAGTGACGGTGTTTGCCACCGCGCATGCAGTGTCATCCTGGCAATGGATGCCCAGACGAACTCCTGATCGCTTCGCAACGTCTGTGACGGTCTCGTAGATGCCGACCGGCAGCATGCCGCCATTGGTATCGCACATCACTCCTACGCTTGCCCCCGCCTGTGCAGCGGCAACGAGCAACCGCACTCCGTAGTCGGAGTCATGCTTGTAGCCGTCGAAGAAGTGCTCCATGTCGACAAACACTCGCCGGCCTTCGCCAACGAGGAATTTCACCGTGTCGACGACCATGCGCTCGTTCTCATCCAGATCGGTGCGCAGGGCCTGGACCACATGCCGCACGTCTGACTTCGCGACGAGGGTGATCACTGGAGCCTGCGAATCGAGCAGCGCCTGAACCTGCGCATCCTCGTGCGCCTTCTTGCCAGCCTTGCGCGTGGAGCCGAAGGCAACCAGTTGCGCGTGCTTGAGATCCAGTTCGGCACGAGCTCGCTCGAAGAACTCCGTGTCCTTGGGCAGTGCGCCTGGCCAGCCACCCTCAATGAACCCGACGCCATATTCGTCGAGCAGCCGCGCGACGGCCAGCTTGTCATTGACCGAATACGAGATGCCCTCACGCTGTGCGCCATCGCGCAGGGTGGTGTCGTAGACATGGAAGGCGTCGGAGCGAGTCATGGTGCTTCCTTCAAGTTGTGCGAATCGGCTCCATCAACGAAAAAACCCCCCGCAGGGTGCGAGAGGCAGCGCGTTGATGGATGTCAACGCGCTAGTTAATGATGATGCCGTGGTGCAGCATCTGGCAATCATGCCACAAGCCGCATCGAGAGGGAATGCCATTCTGGACTCAATCAGCAGATCGTGTGCATCCAGCCATGGGTGTCTGGAGCCTGGCCTGTCTGAATATCAAGCAGAGCAGCACGCAATTGGGTAGTGATGGGTCCAGGTAGGCCGCCATTGATCTCAAAGGCGAAGTACTTCCGACTCTTCACGGTGCCCACAGGTGTGATCACTGCCGCTGTACCACACGCGAACACCTCTGAAATGGCCCCGGACTCCACGCCCTGACGCCACTCATCAACGCTGATCTGCCCCTCTTCTGAGGAGTAGCCAAGATCATTGGCAACCGTCAGCAGAGAATCTCGCGTGATCCCAGGCAGGAGGGATCCAGTCAGCGATGGAGTCACCAAACGGGCACTGGGGCCGTGCCCGTACACGAAGTACAAGTTCATGCCGCCCATCTCTTCAATCCATTTGCGCTCCACCGCATCGAGCCAGACCACCTGCTCGCATCCCTGGCCCGCAGCCTCGGCTTGCGCAATCAGCGAAGCGGCATAGTTTCCAGCGCATTTCGCCTCGCCTGTGCCACCGGGAGCCGCTCGCACATAGTCCTCAGAGATCCACACACTCACCGGCTTCACGCCCTGTGGGAAATAGGCTCCAGCCGGCGATGCGATCAGCAGGTACTGGTAGGCATTTGCCGGGCGCACACCCAGGCCGACCTCCGTGGCGATCATGAATGGACGCAGGTACAGCGACTGGTCAACTCCCCCTGGCACCCAGGCTCGGTCCTGACTCACCAGGGTCTCCACGGATGAAATGAACAGGTCTGTTGGCAGCTCGGCCATCGCCAGGCGGCGTGCGGATCGCTGGAAACGCTCAGCATTGGCAACGGGACGGAAGGTCTTGATCGAACCATCGGCGTGCCTGTAGGCCTTGAGCCCTTCGAAGATCGCCTGGCCGTAGTGCATGAAGTTGGTGGCGGGGTCCAGGCTCAACGGTCCGTATGGGATGAGCTCGGCGTCGTGCCAACCCGCATCAACACTCCAACGAGCCGAGACCATGTGATCGGTGAAGAAGCGGCCAAAACCAGGGTCCGCCAGAATCGCGTCGCGCTGCGTTGCCGGCAAGGGATGCTCGGTCGGCTTCAGCGCAATCGGCCACGTCCCTGTGGCTGGCTGCTGGCTGGTCGTGGTCATGCAACTCCTATCAAGTGCGAGGTGGTAAGGCTACCCATGCAAGGCAATGCCGTCACCGAGACCCGAGTTGAGAACTAGCCTGCCTTGGCCACAGCGCCAGCAGCGAGCGCATCGCCGATCTGGGAGGTCGAGCGCTGTGAATCCCCGCGTGAAGCGAGGTCATCTGACACCGCCGACTCAACCCAGAGCGCTGCCTGCTGGTAGCCCACGTGGTCGAGCAGCATCGACAGGGACAGGACAGTGGCCGTCGGATCCGCCTTGCCCTGACCGGCAATATCTGGTGCCGACCCATGCACTGGCTCGAACATGCTCGGGTTCGTACGTGTTGGGTCGATATTCCCACTTGCAGCCAGGCCAATCCCCCCGACGATTGCCGCACCGATATCGGTCAGGATGTCGCCAAACAGGTTGTCGGTGACCACGACGTCGAAGCGCTCAGGCTGGGTCAGGAAGAACATCGCGGCAGCATCAACGTGGCAGTAGTCAGTTTCAACGCCTGGGTAGTCCAGCGCCACATCATTGAAGGCACGTGTCCAGGTATTGCCCGCATACACGAGCACATTGGTCTTGTGCACCAAGGTCACCTTGTTGCGACGCATGGTCGCGCGCTCGAAGGCATCGCGAATGATGCGGACAGCGCCAAAATAGGTGTTCAGGCTTACCTCTGTTGACACCTCATGCGCAGTGCCTTCGCGCAACACTCCACCGGCCCCAACGTAGGGGCCTTCTGTGCCCTCGCGGCAGACGACAAAATCGATGTCCTTGGTGGTCTTCCCTGCAAGTGGACCCACGACCCCGGGATACAGTCGAACCGGCCGGAGATTGACGTGGTGATCCATGATGAAGCGAAGTGGCAGCAGCACGCCGCGCTCAAGAATGCCGGGCTTCACTGACGGATCACCGATAGCGCCAAGAAGGATCGCGTCGAATGCGCGCAGCTCCTGAACAACTGCATCCGGAAGAAGCTCGCCCGTCGCGTTGTATCGGCGTGCCCCGAGGTCATATTCAGTGGTCTGCATATCAATGCCAGCCGCAGGGGCGATCGCCTGCAGCACCTTCACAGCCTCTGCAATAACCTCAGTGCCAATGCCATCGCCAGGGATCAGTGCCAGGTTGAGAGTCGTAGACATGAGGCCGCACTCTACTGAATTGCGCAAAAGATCTGGAGCGGGATTGTGCGCAGCAATCAGTGCCCGAGGTCAGCGGCAANNACCGCGCGCTGCTCCTTCGCTGCCGCGACGAGGCCTGACCAACCGGCCCCTCGTCGCGGGATTCGCGTTTGCCGGTAGGCCATTCGAATCAGCTAGGAGCCCGCGATGACATTTCAATCAGACACCACACAACAGCCTTCAGGCATGCCCTTCACTCGCTATATCCCATTCACTCCCCCAGTGCTGCCTGATCGCACTTGGCCAGCCACCCGCATAGAGAAGGCCCCACGCTGGTGTGCCGTCGACCTGCGCGACGGCAATCAGGCCCTGATCGACCCGATGACCCCGGCGCGCAAGCTGCGGATGTTCAAGCTGCTTGTCGCGATGGGCTACAAGGAGATCGAGGTCGGCTTTCCTTCAGCCTCGCAAACGGACTTCGACTTCGTGCGACAGCTCATTGAAGAGGATCTGATTCCAGAGGACGTCACCATCCAGGTGCTCGTCCAGTCGCGAGAGAGTTTGATCGAGCGCACCTTTGAATCCATTCGTGGCGCCAAGCAGGCAGTGGTCCACGTGTACAACTCCACTTCGACCTTGCAGCGCCGAGTCGTGTTCGGTCTGGACAAGCCCGGGATCCTGGATATCGCGATCCACGGCGCACAACTGGTGCTGAAGTACGCCGAGCAGATCAAGGACGAGACAGAGGTGTACTTCGAGTACTCCCCCGAATCCTTCACCGGCACGGAATTGGAGTTCGCAGTCGAGGTCTGCAATGCCGTCACTGACGTATGGGAGCCGACGCCGGATCGCAAGGTCATCATCAACCTGCCAGCCACAGTGGAGATGACCACGCCCAATCTGTATGCCGATTCGATCGAGTGGATGCATCGCCATCTCAAGCGTCGCGACTCGATCATCTTGTCCCTGCATCCGCACAATGATCGTGGCACCGCCGTTGCCGCTGCGGAACTGGGCTACATGGCTGGCGCAGACCGCATCGAGGGATGCCTGTTCGGCAATGGCGAGCGCACAGGAAATGTCTGTCTGGTGACTTTGGGCCTGAATCTCTTCACACAGGGCATCGATCCACAGATCGATTTCAGCGACATCGATGAGATTCGTCGAACAGTTGAATACTGCAATCAGATTCCTGTGCACGAGCGTCATCCCTACGGCGGCGATCTGGTCTACACCGCATTCAGCGGCTCCCATCAGGACGCCATCAACAAGGGACTGCGCACAATGGAGGCAGAGGCAGCCGAACTGGGTATTCCCGTTGGGGCCCATCGCTGGGAGGTTCCGTACCTGCCAATCGACCCCAAGGACGTGGGGCGCACCTACGAGGCGGTCATCCGCGTNNAAGCTGGAACTGCCCCGGCGACTGCAGATTGAGTTCTCCAAGGTGGTGCAGACCGTCACCGATTCAGAGGGTGGCGAGGTGCAGCCCGGTGAGATGTGGGGCTTCTTCTCAGCCGAGTACCTCCCAGATCCCGCGGCACCCTGGGGACGCTTTGGGTTGAAGTCAGTCAAGCAGGAGTCCGCGGTCGATGGCGACACCACAGTGGAGGTCACCATCACGGACAAGGGCGTGGAAGTTCCCCTGAAGGGAACCGGCAACGGCCCAATAGCAGCCTTCTGTGAAGCACTGGCCTCACATGGCGTTGAGGTGCGCGTGCTGGACTACGCGGAGCACGCGATGAGTTCAGGCGGAGATGCCAAGGCAGCCGCCTACCTGGAATGCGCAATCGACAATCAGGTGATCTGGGGTGTTGGCATTGACCCTTCGATCACCACCTCCTCATTGAAGGCGATCATCAGCGCGGTCAATCGCGCGGTTCGCGAGAAGTAGTACTCAGCAAATAGGAATAGGGCCGGAGCGACGCTCCGGCCCTATTCCTATTGAGTCAGGAGTTCTAGGCGAGGCTGACGGCACGTCCCGAGTGCGCGCCAATTTCGGCGACGATCGTGGCGAGCGCATCAGCAGGAATCTGCTGATCAACGGTCAGCACAATCAGTGCGTGGCCTGTGTCGTTGCGCGACACCTGCATGTTGGCAATGTTGATGCCGGCCTCTCCAAGCACCCGACCAACGACGCCAACGACGCCCGGCTTGTCGTGGTAGCGCAGGAATGCCAGGTAGTCACTGATCTGCACATCGATGTCATAGCCATCAAGTTCAACGATCTTGCCAAGGTTGCGCGGACCAGCAGAGGTTCCGGCGACAACCACGTTCGTGCCATTGGTGAGCGTCAATCGCACGCGAACCAACGAGCGGTGGTCGCCGCTGTCCTCGTCAGTTGTCAGGGCAACCTCAACCCCACGCTGCTCAGCGAGGACCGGAGCGTTGACGAAGGACACTGGGTCATGAACGAGGTTCTGGAAGACGCCCTTGAGTGCGCTGAGTTCGAGCACGCGCACGTCGTGCTCAATGACTTCGCCACGCACCTCGACATCCACTCGCTCCACCGCATCCTCAGCAAGGCTGCAGGCGATGAGTCCCAGTTGCTCCGCGAGCATCACCAAAGGCTTGACTGCATCGGCCATCTGCCCGCCTTGCACATTGACTGCATCCGGAACGAGTTCACCGGCCAGTGCCAGGCGTACCGAGCGAGCCACGGAGATGCCAGCCTTCTCCTGAGCCTCATCGGTTGAGGCACCAAGGTGAGGGGTCGCAACGACTGATTCAAGGGTGAACAGCGGCGAATCGGTGCATGGCTCCTTGTTGTACACATCGACGCCCGCGCCGGCAACACGACCATCAACGATGGCTTCGTACAGGGCTTGCTCATCAACGATGCCACCACGAGCGGCGTTGATGATGCGAACACTTGGCTTGACCTTGTGCAATTCCGCGTCGCCGATGAGTCCGACAGTCTCAGGAGTCTTGGGCAGGTGGACGGTGATGAAGTCGCTCTCGGCCAGGAGATCGTCCAAAGTCACCATGCGAATGCCGAGTTGGGCTGCTCGCGCTGGTTGCACATAGGGGTCATAGGCAATCAACTTGACGCCAAAGGCACTGAGCCGCTGGGCAACAAGCATGCCGATGCGGCCAAGGCCAACAACACCGACCACCTTGTCGGCCAGTTC
>DNXA01000124.1 GCA_003506065.1 Actinomycetota bacterium | reverse complement strand
CGGATTCCCGGCGCAGGACACTAGTGGAAGGCGTTCTATCGTCTTGGCATGGCAACCACTATTTCCTCCATGTTCATCCCCGTTCACGATCCTGACGCCGCGCTGGGCTTCTATCGAGTCGCACTCGAATTGGAAGTCCGGATGGATGTCGAATCTGAAGGCTTCCGTTGGGTAACGGTTGGCTCGCCCGGACAAGACGTCGGCATCGTCTTGTTTCAGCCTCACGGCTGCCGCTCCCAAGCCGAAGGTGACGCCCTGCTGTCACTGGTAACCCAAGGCTCCTTGCAGGCAGCGATCTTCGCGTCTGATGATCCTGATGCAACGTTTGAGAAGGTTCGCGCATCCGGAGCAGAAATCCTGCAGGAGCCGGCATCTCAGCCTTGGGGCGCCCGCGACTGCGCAGTGCGCGATCCTTCTGGCAACCTAGTTCGGATAGCTCAAGCCTGAGAGTTCGCACTCACATCACTAGGCAGCAGATGGAGACATGATGAGCAAAGCCAAGAAGCCGGCTTCTCGCGTGCATTCCGGCGCAGACAGTCATGACCTCATCCGTGTGCATGGTGCTCGCGTCAACAACCTCAAAGACATCAGTATTGAAATTCCCAAACGCCGACTCACGGTGTTCACAGGCGTTTCAGGTTCAGGCAAAAGCTCGCTGGCATTCGGCACGATTACTGCCGAATCCTAGCGACTGATCAACGAGACGTACAGCGCCTTCGTCCAGGGCTTCATGCCAACCTTGGCCCGACCCGACGTCGATGTGCTTGAAGGTTTGACCACGGCGCTGATCGTGGATCAGGAGCGCATTGGCTCGGATCCTCGCTCGACTGTTGGCACCGCCACTCACGCCAATGCGATGCTGCGCATCTTGTTCAGTCGCCTTGGCAAGCCACACATTGGCTCGCCTCAAGCCTTCTCATTCAATGTGGCGTCAATCAGCGGGGCCGGTGCAGTGACCATGGAGCGTGCCGGGCGCACGGTGAAGGAGCGTCGCAGCTTCAGCATCATTGGTGGCATGTGTCCACGCTGCGAGGGTCGCGGTTCGGTGACTGACTTCGACCTCACGGCGCTGTACGACGCCAGCAGGACCTTGAATGAAGGTGCACTGACGATTCCTGGCTACAGCATGGACGGTTGGTTTGGCCGGATCCTGCGTGGCTGCGGCTACCTCGACCCAGACAAGCAGATCAGCAAATTCACCAAGAAGGAACTGCAGGACCTGCTCTATCGGGAGCCCACCAAGCTCAAGATCGACGGCATCAATCTCACGTACACCGGTTTGATTCCGCAGATTCAGAAGTCGATGCTGTCCAAGGATGTCGACGCGATGCAGTCACACATCCGCGCATTCGTCGAGCGTGCGATGACGTTCACGACCTGCCCTGAATGCGCAGGCACTCGATTGAGTGAGGCGGCTCGGTCATCGAAGATCAAGAGGATCAGCATCGGCGATGCCTGTGAGATGCAAATCAGCGATCTCGCCGAGTGGGTGCGCAGCCTTGATGAGCCCACGGTGGGTCCTTTGTTGGAGGCCCTGCAGTCAACTCTGGACTCCTTCGTGGACATCGGCTTGGGCTACCTGTTACTTGACCGAACATCGGGCACCTTGTCGGGGGGTGAAGCTCAACGGGTGAAGATGATCGGCCATCTTGGTTCCGCGCTGACCGATGTCACGTATGTATTCGACGAGCCGACAACAGGCTTGAATCCACATGACATTCAACGCATGAATGAACTGCTGCAGTTGCGCGACAAGGGCAACACCGTGCTTGTTGTCGAGCACAAGCCAGAGACCATTGAGATCGCTGACCACGTTGTGGATCTTGGCCCCGGAGCTGGCGGCACCGGCGGCAAGATTTGCTTCGAAGGCACAGTTGACGGCTTGCACGCGAGCAAGACGATCACCGGTCATCATCTTGACGACCGGGCTTCACTCAAGGAGTCCGTGCGAGCTCCCCGCGGAAAGCTTCAGGTGCGTGGCGCGAAGTCGAACAATCTGAAGAACGTGAATGTCGACATTCCTCTTGGCGTGCTTGTTGTGGTGACTGGAGTTGCAGGTTCCGGCAAGAGCTCACTTATTCATGGCTCTGTTTCAACTCGGCCGGAAGTCGTCGCCGTTGACCAGGCTCCGATCAAGGGGTCGCGGAGAAGCAATCCCGCCACCTACACCGGGATGCTCGAGCCGATTCGCAAGGCTTCCGCGAAGGCCAATGGAGTCAAGCCCGCGCTATTCAGTGCCAACTCCGAAGGCGCCTGCCCCAATTGCAATGGCGCCGATGTCATCTATACCGACTTGGCAATGATGGCCGGGGTCTCGACCATTTGCGAAATATGCGATGGGAAGCGATTCCAGGCCTCGGTCTTGGAGTTCACCCTCGGCAGCAAGGACATCACTGAAGTGCTAGCGATGTCAGTGAGCGCAGCGGCCGGATTCTTTGCCGAACCTGCATCTAATCTCCCGGCCGCACAAGCGATTCTCAATCGACTCACCGATGTCGGCCTTGGCTATCTCATCTTGGGTCAGCCGCTGCCCACCCTTTCTGGTGGTGAACGACAGCGGCTGAAGCTCGCGACGCAGATGGCTGACAATGGCGAGATCTACGTCTTGGATGAGCCAACCACTGGATTGCATCTTGCTGATGTTGATCAATTGCTTGGGCTGCTGGACCGACTGGTGGATTCGGGAAAGTCCGTGATTGTGATCGCGCATCATCAGGCAGTCATGGCGCACGCGGACTGGATCATCGACCTGGGACCAGGCGCCGGACATGACGGCGGAACGATCGTTCTTCAAGGCACCCCTGCCGAACTTGTCACCGATGCGACAACACTGACCGGTGAGTACCTCGCGGAGTATGTCGGTGGCTAGGGCGCGCTGATACCGTCCGCGCGTGGTGGCATTGCCTGCCCTTCGCGAGCTCCTCTCCACACGGGACTTTCGTCGGCTCTTCTCCGTACGCCTGGTCGGTCAGTTCGCCGATGGGCTCATTCAGGCGTCCCTGGCCACCTTCGTGCTCTTCTCACCCGAGCGCGAACCTGACGCGATAAAGGTCGCCTCGGCATTTGCCATCCTGCTGCTGCCATATTCGGTGATCGGACCGTTCGCAGGTGTGATCCTTGACCGATGGCAGCGACGCAATGTCCTGGTCAATGCCAACTTCATCAAGGCCATCGGTGTCATTCCCATCATCGCCTTGGTGGCTGCTGGAAATGACGGGGTGGTGCTCGGTGTCGTCGTCCTGATCGTGCTGGGGGTCGGGCGCTTTGTTCTGGCCGGATTGTCAGCCTCACTGCCGCATGTGGTGCAAGGACGGGATCTTGTGACCGCCAATGCATTAAGCCCGACTTCGGGCACCATCGCGGTCGCAATTGGCGCGTTGACTGGCGTGGCGCTGCGCTCATTGGTCGGTGGCGGAGATGCCGGAAGTCAATTCATCCTGGTCCCTGCTGGCATTGGCTTCGTTCTGGCAGGGCTCTTGGCCACCCGACTCGGAGCAGCATCACTTGGACCGTCAGGAGAGCTGGTTCGTGAGTCTCTTCGAGGGGTCATCCTTGGCTTTGTCGATGGGCTGCGCGTCCTGTGCGATCACGCACGACCGCGGCGGGCGATCATGGTGGTCGGGATTCACCGCATCACCTTCGGCATGCTCACTGTTGATGCACTGCTCCTTGTCCGCAACACTTTCAACACCGTTGCGCAAGCCGACAATGCGCTGACGCAGTTCGCCATCATCACTGCTGCCGCAGCAACCGGTGCCCTGCTGGGCGCGGCATCGACCCCGTGGAGTTCCCGGCATCTTGGCACGGTCACCTGGTCTGCACTCGTCCTCATCATCGGCGGCATCACTGGATCGATATTCGTGTTGATCGGCTCGGGGTCTGTCAATCTGCCACTGCTGCTCGTTGGCGCTGCCAGCTTCGGATTCATCGGTCAATCAGTGAAGGTCTGTGCAGATACCGAAGTGCAAGTGCACATTCCAGATGACCATCTTGGTCGCGTCTTTGCTCTGTTCGACATGATCGTCAATGCCTGCCTCGTCAGTGGAATCACATTGATGGCGTTGTGCGCACCGGCAAGCGGCCAAGCACCTGCAATGATCTGCCTTGCTGGACTCCTGCTGGTAGTGACGGGTATTTGGTTCATCACCAAATCACCAACGAAGGGACGCTCATGAGCCGACGCTGGGGTGCTCGATCCATCGCCTCACTCCTCCTGTTCGTGCTCGCATCTGTCCTGACCCCGTTCGCGGTCGTCGGGCACTGGGGACACAGCACGGTCTCGGATGCCGAGCAGTACATCGCGACCGTCGGACCGCTTGCGAGTGATCCAGCGATTCAACAGGCCGTCGGCGAAGAAGTCACTGCCGCACTGGTCGCCAGGATCGATACCGAGACTCTTGTCAGCCAGTTCCTGGACTCATTCGTCAAGAACCCGCAGATCAATGAGCGCTTGGCCTCGCCGATTGCGGCTGGCGTCAACAGCCTTATTGGCACAGCAGTGCAGAAGTTCTTGGAGTCCTCCGCATTCGAGACCGTGTGGATCAAGACGAACGAGGCTGCTCAGCGCAGCGCGATGGCGCTCCTTGAAGGCAAGGAAGCCGGCATCATCCAGACCAATGGCGATGAAGTCGTCCTTGACCTCAGCACTTTGCTGACTGCTGTGCAGCGGGAGTTGGTCGACTCCGGACTCAGCATCGCCGCGAATGTGCAGATCCCGCAGACCGGCCATCAGATCGTGCTCTTCGAAACACCGTTGCTGGGCCAATTGCAGACGATCTACGGATTCACATCACCGATCCTGGAGTGGCTGCCGCTGCTCGTTGCAGCGTTGTTCGCCCTCTCAATCGCACTCGCCCGCAAGCGGCCGCGGCTGGTGCTCACCCTTGGCGTGGTGCTTGCCGTTGAAGCACTCCTGTTGATGTTCGCGATGAATGTCAGCGAGGCTGCCGTGCAGTTGCAGCTGGGTCGAAGTGGCATGGGCTTGGCATTGTCGGCTTTCTGGTCAACCTTCTTTGCCTACCTCCTCAACGGTCTGCAGGCCCTGCTGATGCTCGGCGTGTTCGCATCAGTGGCTGGCTGGTACGCGGGCAGTTCGCGCTGGGCTCTTCATATCCGCGAGGAGGTCTGCAAGGGGCTGCATGAACTCGGGGCACCCATTCCAGAGGGACTCAACACCTTTGTGCGTTCCTACTCGCTCTTCCTGAAGTGGGGAGTTTCGATCGTGGTGGGCCTACTGCTCTTCACCGTCGGCAATATGGATTTAGCGCGCACCTTCTGGCTCGGAGCACTCGGTGTGCTCCTGTTCGCCGGGATCGAGGCCTGCAACCGGCCCGATCGCGATGTATACGTGGAGATCGAACCGCCCACAGCAGAGCTCGGCATCAGCGAGTTCTCCTAGACCTTCGGTTGATCTGCCCACCAGGCCACAAGCGCATCCGTGGCCGCCTGCGGATCCATCGGCCCCCGATCCAGACGCAGTTCCATGAGGAAGCGATAGGCGTGGCCGACCTGCGGGCCAGCCGGGATATCCAGGATTCGCATGATGGCCTGACCATCCAGATCCGGACGCAGGGAATCCAATTCCTCCTGCGCCGTGATCTCAGCAATGCGAGATTCCAATTGCTCATATGAGCGCTGCAGTGCCGCAGCGCGCCGACGGTTGCGCGTGGTGCAATCAGCTCTGGTCAACTTGTGCAGGCGAACGAGCAGGGGGCCTGCGTCACGCACGTAGCGACGCACAGCTGAGTCGGTCCATTCACCTGTGCCGTATCCATGGAAGCGCAGGTGCAGTTCCACCAGCCGCGAGACATCGTCGACCAACTCGTTGGAGAATCGGAATTCCTTCATGCGCTTGCGCGTCATGCGCGCACCCACGACCTCGTGATGGTGGAAGGACACCCGCCCTTCCTCAAACTTGCGCGTTCTGGGTTTGCCGATGTCATGGAAGAGCGCGGCAAGGCGCAGCACCGGATCCGGCCCGCTCACCGGCTCGTGCATGGTCTCCATCATGATCGCTTGATCCAGAACGGTGAGTGAGTGCTCGTAGACATCCTTGTGCTGCAAGTGCTCGTCGACCTCCAAGCGCATNNACGATCAGCTTCAGACCATGGCGCGGGTGGTCGGACATGATGATCTTCAGGAACTCCACCTGAACTCGTTCGATCGACACAATCGTGATGCGTTCGTGCATCGAAACCATGGCAGCCAGGGTCTNNAAGCGCGCCGCACGCATCATGCGCAGTGGATCGTCGGTGAAGGACATCCGGGGGGCGTTGGGCGTGCGAATGACTCCGGCAGCAAGATCGGTGATGCCCCCGTACAGATCCACGAGCAGCATCTCGGGCAGACGCAGCGCCATGGCATTGATGGTGAAATCCCGGCGCCCAAGATCGCCTTCGAGGGAATCGCCGAAGTTGACCTCTGGTTTTCGCGAGCTGGGGTCGTAGTGCTCACTTCGATACGTGGTGATCTCACATTCACGACCGGCAATGCGGGCACCCACTGTTCCGTACCTGATTCCCACATCCCAGGTGGTCTCTGCCAGGCCCTCCAGCAGAGCCAGGATCTGGTCAGGCCTGGCGCTGGTGGTGAAATCCAGATCGGGAGCCTTGCTCAGTCGACCCAGCAGCGCATCGCGCACCGGCCCACCCACCAGGGAGATCTCGAATCCGGCGCTCTGGAATCGGGATCCCAGTTCAATGAGGAAGCCTTCAATCGGTGCCAGTTGCTGGGCAGCCTGTTTTGGATCAACTGTGGGCACCTGATGAGCGTAATGACATCGCCCGGCGGTTTATCCTGCGGATATGTCCCCTCCAGTGCCGCGATTCCCGCGAGTGGAGGAGACAAGTGCCGGTGGCCTCGTCCTGGATCACAGTTCCACGCCGCCTCGAGCCGCCCTCATTGGCAGGCTCGACCGTCGCGGACGCCTTATCTGGTCATTGCCCAAGGGTCATATCGAACAAGGAGAGTCCACAGAGGATGCCGCCATTCGCGAAGTCAAGGAGGAGACGGGCATCGAGGGCTCGGTCATGGCACCTCTCGGAGTCATCGACTTCTGGTTCATGGCCGAGGATCGCCGGGTGCACAAGACCGTGCATCACTATCTCCTGAGTGCGCACGGCGGCGAGCTCAGCGATGCCGACCGCGAAGTCGTCGAGGTCGCCTGGGTCCCGCTCGACGAAGTAAGCGCCCGCCTTGCCTATGCAGACGAGCGCAAGCTCATGGAGAAGGTGCCCGCACTCCTGGCCGAATTGACGGATCTCTAGGTGCGCAGAAACTGCCTGCTTGCCCTTCTCTGCTCGATGCTTCCCATCGTGGGAGTGCTAGCCGTGACTGCCCCGGCCCAGGCAGCCGAGCCAGCGGTGCAAGTCGTGCTCGATTCCATGCTGCCCCTGGTGGCGACCGCCAGGGGTGAATTGCGGATCGCCGGGCGCGTGGTCAACACTTCCAGCACCACCATCAGCAAGCCCGCGGTGCGATTGCGCCTGTCGCCTGAACCGATCCCAGGGCAGAACGGAATCGACGCCGTGCTTGCCGTGGCCGCACTGCCAACCACGACCGTTCGCACCTTCGCCGTCGATCAGCCGCTGGCCCCTGGCGCTCAGGCAGGCTTCAGTTTCGAGGTGCCCTTCGGCAAGCTCCCGCTGACACAGGCTGGTACCTATGCCCTCGTGATCGATGCAATCGGTCAAGGAACCCAGGCAACTGGCAGCCTGCACACCTTTCTTCCCTGGTACCCCAATTCCAATAAGTCAGCGCACGCGATCGGAGTGGTGTGGCTGTGGCCACTGGCTGACGCTCCGGCCAGAACAGCGACAAATGTGCTGCTCAACAGCCAGACCCCCGTCTCCTTGTCCCCAGGCGGTCGCCTTGCAAATCTGGTCGACGTCGGCAGGGAGTTCAGTTCGACTCTGAGCTGGATGATCGATCCCTCATTGGTGCAATCTGCAACTGACATCAGCCGCGGCTATCAGGTGGTTGAGGACCGAGCAATCGTTGTTGGCAATCGCAGTACCGACGCACTGCGATGGCTGGACGAATTGCGGGCTTCCATCGCACCCTCCAATGCCAGGGCAATCGCCTACGCCGATATCGACGCTTCAGCCAGTCGGCGCAATGGACTCAGCGCGGATGTAGTGCGGGCGGTGACCCTGGCTCAGCCGATTGCCTCCAATGTCCTGCAGTCGGCAATCACTGGCGGCGTCTACTGGACGCCCAGTGGTCGACTTGACCAACGCACGGCCAATCTTCTGGCTTCGGCGGGCACCACCACGGTCATCATGTCCACGCAGGCGATGGACGGCGGCTCCACTGCGCCCCGACAAGGCATTGCCGATTATCCGACAAGCTTCGGCAATCTCACTGCGATTCTCGCTGAGGCTCGCATCAGTGCCACCCTTGCAATGCCTCAGCGAAATGCGTCCGAGACGATCCTGGCTCGCCAGCGATACCTCGCTGAGACGGCTGCCATCGCCAACAGCGTGACCGGCGATGCCGAGCTCACTGTCGTCGCTGCGCCAACAGATCTGCGATGGAATCCCGGCACCAGTTTCCTTCGATCTGTGCTGCGCTCCACGCAGACGGCGCCCTGGATGCGACCCGCTTCGATGAGCAGCCTGGAGTCCGGATCCCGTAGTTCGAGTGCGCGACTGCCATACACGGCGGCGAACAGCGGCGAACTATCGCGCGCGTATCTGGATCGCATTGTGCGAGTTCAACAACGGGTCAAGCAACTGACTGCCGTGCAAGCAACGCCCACAACCGTCAATCAGTCGTATTCAGAGGCGCTCCTGCGAGCGCAGTCATCGGCTTGGCGACAAGATCCTGTCACTGGCATTGCTCTGGTCAACGCCATCAGTCGCGAGCTCACCACGCAAATCGATCTGGTACGTCCCATTTCAAGTGGAACGATCACCTTCTCCGGTGATTCCGGCAATGTTCCCGTGACCTTGGCCAATGACGGCAGCAGCACCGTCAACGTCGGACTGGCACTGATCGGCGAACCCGCCTCGCGCTTGGAGTCCGAACCGAGAACAGACATCGTGATTGAACCCGGTCAGAAGATCAGTGTGGAGATTGCCGTCCGCGTTGTCGGCGGTGATCCCCTGCCGACCCAGGTGCAGATCCTGACGCCCAATGCCACCCCATACGGAGAGCCGGCATCCATCACACTCGTGTCAACCGCATACGCCAGAGCCGCTGGCTGGGTGGTGCTTGCCGCCTTTATCGCCATCGCCATATTCGTGTTGGTCGGCATTACACGACGGATCATGCAACATAGGCGCACATCATGAGCGAGTCCTCAGCAGCCGTCCTGCGATCAAGTGCCGTCATGGCCACTGGCACCGTGATTTCGCGAGTCACCGGTATCGCACGCGACATCACAGCCGCGGCAGCGCTCGGCTTCTTCCTGGTTTCTGATGCGTATTCACTTGGCAACTCGCTGCCGACCATCGTCTACATCCTGATCATCGGCGGCGCGCTGAATGCGGTGTTCATTCCGCAACTGGTGCGCCACATGAAGGATGACGCGGATGGTGGCACGGCATATTCGGATCGCCTGCTTACTCTGGCGGGCCTGACCCTGCTTGTCCTATCGATCGCAGCGGTGCTCGGCGCACCACTCTTGGTTGATCTGTACACCCCAAGCGACTACCCGACCAGTCAGTTCGATCTTGCTGTCGCCTTTGCGCGGCTCTGCCTTCCGCAGATCTTCTTCTATGGGATCTACACCCTGCTGAGTCAGGTGCTCAATGCGCGCGGTCACTTCGGTCTGCCGATGTTCGCGCCGATCGCCAACAATGTGATCGCCGTTGCCACCTTTGTTCTGTTCATCGTCGTTGCCGGAACTTCCGCTGCTGCCGATGGCGAACTGACAACGCAGCAGATTCTCATCCTGGGCATCGGCACCACTCTCGGGGTCATCGTGCAAGCCGTGATCCTGATACCTGTACTCCTTCGGCACGGCTATCACTATCGACCGCGTTTTGACTGGCGTGGTTCAGGATTGGGCAAGGCCGGATCATTGGCGATGTGGACCATGGCATTGGTGCTGGTCAATCAGGCAACCAACATTGTGGTGACCCGCCTCGCTGCGCAAGCCAACGTCAACGCGGCGGAAGTGGGTGCGACGGCTGCCGGGCTCACCACGTATCAAAAAGCGCACTTGGTCTTCCTGCTCCCGCACAGTGTGATCACTATTTCGATCATCACGGCAATGCTTCCGGGACTCAGTCGACTGGCGCACAGCGGCAGGCTGCACGACGTAGGCCGCGATGTGAGCTCCACCATGCGCATCGTGGTGGCGGTGATTGCCCCCATCGCAGCGATCCTGTTCATCCTTGGCGCCGATATCGCTGTGATGCTCTTCGGCTACGGAGCCGCCACACCTGAACAGGCTTCAGTCATGGGGCAGATCGTCTCAGTCTTCATGATCGGACTGGTCCCATTCACCGTCTTCTATGTGCTGCTGCGGGGGTTCTATGCCATCGAGGACACCCGTACCCCATTCTTCATCACCGTCGGTTTCAGCATCGCGTGGATGGCGATGGCGATTCCACTGTTCGCACTCGTCGACGCCGGTGGTCAACAGGTCGCCTCCCTTGCCCTGACTTACGGACTGTCGTACTGGATCGGCATGTCCATTGCATGGGTGATGCTCGCAAGGCGCATTGGCGGGATGCGTTCGGGTGCCACTGCATGGGCGCTGACGCGGATCGCCAGCGCAGCGTTGGTCGCACTGGGCGGCATGGTGCTTGCACGATTCGCGCTTGGTTCAGTCGGTTACAACCCCGGTCTGCAAAGCCGCGAGAGCGTTCTCATCGACATCCTTGTGATGGCACCTGTGGGCATCCTCATCTACTTGGTCGCGGCCTGGCTGCTGCGCGTTCATGAACTGCGCGAGCTTGTCCGTATCGTCCGCAAGAAGGTGGCGCGAAACAGATGAGTTCGCCGCTTGATCGCTATCGACTCATCAGTCAACTCCTCGTCCCAGACGACTCCTGTGCATATTGGCGCGCATATGACACTGCTCTTGATCGCGAAGTCGTGATGCGACTGGTCGATGTCGATGACCCGCGAGCTGAACTCTTGAATTCCACCGCACGATCTGCAGCAGTCCTCCAGGATCGTCGGCTCGGTCAGATCCTCGATGTCATGGAAGTTCCGGCTACTGACCAATCACCAGCCCGGGTGGCAGTGATCAATGAGTGGATCAATGGCGAATCCCTGCTTTCCTTCATGGCCTCCCGAGACTGGAATCCCCTCGAAGTCCAGCAGGCAATCGAAGTTGTCACGGAGGTGGCCCAAGCACTGGCTCTGGCCCATGATCGACGCGTGCGACATGGTCGGCTGCTGTCCAGCAATGTGCTGCTCACTGATGTTGGCGAAGTGCGGGTCATCGGGATGGCGATAGACGCAGTGATCCTCGGGGCTTCGCACGAGGACCTGATCCGTTCGGACATCGATGCCCTTGGCGGGCTGCTCTACCTGATGCTGACGGGTCGATCCCCGTTTGCTGCAGATCTCGTCGCACATGACGGCACTCCTTCCGCGCCACGACACCGCTCGCATCTGGAACCGGCTTCACATGTGCGCGCAGACATTCCGCCCGAGCTTGATGTGCTCATCGGCCGATCGATGCTCGAGTTGCGTCGGCCGCGAGGCACAACAAAGATCCGCACCGTTGCTGAATTCGTCAGCGCGCTAGCGCGGATTCGCGCCGAACTTGAGCCGGTTGCAGCACGTCACCGCTCCACCCGTGCTCGTGCGCTGGCCCTACGCCTGACGGTGGCCCTCGCCGTGCTTGCCGGGATAGCCCTGCTTGTCGTCGCCTGGCGTCAGCTCTACATCGGGCCACAAGGAGCAGCTCCACGAGAATCGACCACTGCGAGTCCGTCTGCAGCAGCGTCACCTGCTTCGACGGTGCGCGCCATATCGGTCGTGCTCCCCGCGGTGCTGGCCACCTCCTTCGATCCCTTCGGCGACGACAATCGCGATGGTCTCAACGATGGAAGTGCCGGAAGGGAGCACCAGCCGCAGGCAATGCGAGCCATCGACGGCGATTCGGCCACCGAATGGAATTCCGCGCGCTATGCAATGGCAAATGCCAATGGCAAGGGCGGGGTCGGCCTCGTGATCGATCTGGGCAGCCCCCAGTCAGTTCAGTCGGTGGATCTGGTCTACAGCGATGTTGGTGCGGCCGTGCGCGTAGGGGTCGCTGACTCGCAGTACGCGCAGCCCAGCCAATGGCCACTGCTCGCCCGGGCTGCCGCAGGCAACCGGGAGGTCTCGCTGCGCTCGCCTCGGCCAGCTGCTGGTCGATACGTGCTGCTCTGGTTTCCGCATCTACCGCCCTCCGAGACCCATCCGGACCTGCATCAAGTTCGGGTGTCGGAGATCGTCATCCACGGACGGGGCTAGGCTCACGATTCGTGTCAGCCGAGCAATCCGATGAGGAGTTGCTGGCTGCGCATGTCGCAGGAGATCCACACGCATTCTCCGAACTGGTCTACCGACATCGCGATCGCCTGTGGGCGGTGGCCCTGCGCACCATGGGAGATTCACATGAAGCCGAGGATGCGCTCCAGGATGCGCTGATCTCGGCCTTCCGCCGGGCCGAGCAATTCCGCGGCGAGGCGAAAGTGACCACCTGGTTGCACCGCATTGTGGTGAATGCCTGTCTGGACCGGATTCGCCGGCGAACTGCCCGACCCACGTCCCCGCTGCCTGAGCATGACGCCGTGGATTCAGGGCTGCAGCCTGCAGACGATCACATTGAGCAGCGCGAGACCCAGATGCTGATCGCCGAGGCCTTGGCCGAACTGCCGCAGGATCAGCGCCAGGCCGTGATGCTCGTTGACATCGAAGGCTGGTCGATCCAGGACGCAGCGCGCATGCTGAACTGCCCAACGGGCACGGTCAAGAGCCGATGCTCGCGCGGACGGGCCAAATTAGCCAAACGATTGGGTGATTTGCGGAACCCGCAGAGCCGACCCCCCGTCCAACGCCCGGAAGGAGGCTTGAGTTGAGCGAAGAAGAACACGACGCAATGTGGGATGAACAGACCCCTCTTGGCGACGAGGCCTCATTCCTCAACCCGGAGACAGCTGCACCTGCTCCGGCTATGCCGGATGCAGTGTGGGCAGGTCTTGAGCGCGTCCTGCACAGCGAGCAGGTGGCTCGCGAGGCGACCATCAGCCTGCACTCGCGTCGCCGTCCAAGCCGCACGTGGGTGATCGGCGCAGC
>DNXA01000111.1:445-2802 GCA_003506065.1 Actinomycetota bacterium | reverse complement strand
CTTCCTCGGCCGCGATGACCGCAGCGATTTCACTCGCCCACAGTTGCACTGAATACTCGGCGCGATGGTCGCTGGTGCCATGGCCGCTGAAATCAATGGTGATCAATCGCCAGTCGCGCTCAAGTGAAGCGAACATTCGGTAGAACCACATGTGGTGCGCGCCCGCACCGTGAATCAATACGAGCGGCTGGGTTCCCTGGCCGCTGACTCGGTATCGAATCCTCGCCCCTTCGACCACCACAGTGCGATCTAGATCGGCGTGCATCAATCCGCGAGATTCAATCCATGCAGGCAGAAGGCAACGAGGTGATCGCACTCGTCCGTCGATGGTGCTGTCTGCGCATGCAAATGCCGAGTCATGGTGCCCATGGTCGCCTCATGGATCACCTGTGCATCGAACTCAGCATGTTCGCTGCCAAGGGCACTGAGCGGTTCAAGCAGTAGATCCCAGAGGGCATTGGTCGCTTCGGCAGTTCTGGTATCGGGGCGTCGATGTGAGCCCGCGAGGATCTCGCTGACTGCAGCCCCTTGCCGGGCGGCTGTCTGGTTGGTGGCCTGGGTCAGCAGCCCACGGATCCACAGTTCGATCTGGGCCTCAGGTTCGGCGACCTTGGACATCCGGTACTCAAGATAGGCACGGACCCGTCGCAGCCCCCTGGCCATAACGGCCTGCATGAGGTCGTCCTTGCCGGTGAAGTATCGGTAGAAGGCTTGATTGGACGTGCCAGCCTCGGCGACGATGTCCGCCACGCGGGGGGCAGCAGGCGTGGATTTCTCCGCAACGATCAGGGCCGCATCCAGGATCGCCTCAACGTCACGCACCGCGTCATCGCGCATTGGCTTCAAGGCCCGGTCGACCGCAGTCTCCACTGGATCTTCAGCTGCGGTGGACACTGGCCAAGTATGGGCTATGAGCTGCTTTGCGACCGGCGGTTCAGCGCTTGTGCCGCAGGTAGTTGAATGGTAAACTACTTTATGTCGAAAGGAGCCACCATGGCTGCCATCTCTGCTGACCCGCTGACCCTGCCCCGAGTGAGCGTGGATCCCACCGCTGATCAACGCACCGTCACCAGCATCACGACCGCACCTCGCGGATTCGAGGGTGAAGGGTTTCCGGTTCGCCGCGCCTTCTACGGCATTGGCGCGGCCGATCTGGATCCCTTCATTCACATGGACCAGATGGGTGAGGTCGAGTACGCACCAGGGGAGCCCAAGGGCACCCCGTGGCACCCGCACCGCGGCTTTGAGACCTTCACCTATCTCATTGATGGCAAGTTCATCCATCAGGATTCCAATGGTGGTGGTGGACTGATCCTCGATGGCGGAACGCAGTACATGACTGCTGGAAATGGCATCCTGCATATCGAGACTCCGCCAGCCGAGCTCGTCGAATCAGGCGGCCTGTTCCATGGGCTTCAACTGTGGATCAATCTGCCTCGTGACAAGAAGCGCATTGACCCGCAGTATCAGGATCTGCAGAGTGCGGACTCGGCGCTGTTGACCAGCGCTGACGGTGGCGCGGTACTCCGCGTTCTTGCAGGTGAGATCGATGGGCACAAGGGCCCGGGCATCTCGCACACTCCGTTGTCCATCGCGCATCTGACTCTCGCGCCGGGAGCTCAGATCGACATTCCCTGGAGCCCGAGTTTCAATTCGATTGTCTACGCGCTTGCTGGTTCGGGCTCGGTTGGTGTCGAGCAGCGTCCACTGGCAGCAGGCCAGACCGCGCTCCTCCAATATGGCACCGCTCTGCGCATTGCGGCCGCAGAGAAGCAGGAGTCGCGATCACCGAACTTTGAACTGTTCATCATCGGCGGCGAACCCCTGCGCGAACCCGTTGTCGCCTACGGTCCATTTGTGATGAGCACCAAGGCCGAGATCGTCGAAGCCTTCGAGGACTTCCAGGCCGGTCGGCTCGGAGTGATCCCAGCTGACGCGATCCAGCCTCACCGCGTCTGATCTATGAGCATTGTTGAGGTCATCAGGCCTCACGAAGTCGCCCTCGGCTCCGATGAAGGAATGCCGGTGCGTCGGACCCTTCCAACGCGCACTCGCAGCCTCATCGGGGCCTGGTGCTTCCTTGATCACTACGGCCCGGTCAGTGGCACTGACACATCCGGCATGTCGGTGCGCGCGCATCCGCATACAGGCCTGCAAACGGTGAGTTGGTTGTTTGCTGGCGGGATCGAACACCGTGACAGCGTCGGCACCATCGCAACAATCCGGCCCGGTGAGCTGAATCTGATGACGGCTGGTCGTGGCATCAGTCACTCCGAGATGTCTGCGCCAGATAGTGGCGCGTTGCACGGCGTGCAGCTGTGGCTCGCACTGCCTGACTCCTCGAGATGGGTTGATCC
>DNXA01000111.1:0-250 GCA_003506065.1 Actinomycetota bacterium | reverse complement strand
TATTTGGCCCCCGGTTCAACGACGATCCAGATCAGCGCACGTGCCGATTCGCGTGTGCTGCTGCTCGGCGGTGAACCACTAGGCGAACCGATAGTCATGTGGTGGAACTTCATCGGGCGAACGCACGAGGAGATCGTGAAGTTTCAGGAGCAGTGGAATGCGGAGAACCATGCGCATTCACTCGACCCGCGGGATCATCCACGGTTTGGCTGGCCAAATGGAGAAGCTCAGGAGCCAATCCTGGCCCCTG
>DNXA01000007.1 GCA_003506065.1 Actinomycetota bacterium | reverse complement strand
CCAGCCGCACTGCTCACTGCCGATGCCGCTGACAAATGGTTTCGACGACGCTCGTTGGCTCGCAGGATGCAATCCATGCCACACGAGCCGATCGCAACTCAGGTCGACATCGCGCCGAGGTAGGGCTCGATCTCTCGCAGGATGGCTGCCTTGGGTCGAGCCCCTACCGTCTGCGAGACAACAGACCCGTTCTTGAACAGTGCCAAGGTCGGCAGGCTCATCACGTGATAGCGCAGCATCGTCTCTGAGTTCATGTCCGTATCAATTGCCAGCACCTTGAGGCGCTTGGATTCCTCGGTGGCAATCTGATCCAGTACCGGCGCGATCATGCGGCAGGGAGGGCACCAGGCGGCCGTGAACTCCACTAGCACCGGAAGGTCAGACAGGAGGACATCGCGTTCGAATGTTGCATCAGTAGTCGTGGCAAGTGACATGACTGCTCCTTGGTCGTGTGGTTAGCGATTGTTCTGGGCGATGAGTGGGCCGTGGTGATCGATGTGCTCGCCACATTCACAGAGCAACTGCGCGGTCACCCGTCCGCCGCACCCCAGGTGGCGATAGTCGACGGCCCTTTGTGCGGCAGCCGGAAGATGGCGTGAGCCCCAATCCGACAAGGCCGCAAGCAGCGGCAACAAGTCGACACCGGCATCAGTGAGGGTGTACTCCTGTCGCGCCCGCTGGCCAGGTACTCGGTAGCCGCGAATCTGCAGGATGCCTGCTTGAGTCAGCCGCTGAAGTCGATCAGCAAGGACAGCCCTGGGAGCACCTGTTGCTGCGTGCAGGTCATCGAATCTGCGCACACCCAGGCCAATTTCGCGCACGATCATCAAGGCCCATCGCTCACCGATGGCTTGCACCGCATCACTCAGTTCATCAGGCACAGTTCTGAGTCTAGATTGTGAACTCTCCCTCAGGCAAATCGCCTCGCCGGCGCAAGGCGACTCACCGTTGGATCCTTCGTCAGGAAGAAGCGCCACGGAGTGGATGCGCCGGCACCCCCGACTCCGGTCCGCGCGCTCACGCCGAAGGTTGCGCTCGGCACTTGTGCGAACTCCAGTCGCAGCTCGCTGCCGCTGGCGAACAGATCCACGCCATTGAGAGTCCCATCGATGCCCATGGCCTTGGTCAGGCGCGCCGGCCCCTGTGCCAGCTCACGGTCGCGCTTGGCCGTTGCTCGTCGCTCACGCGCTTGCTCCAGGCCTTCGACAATCTCGCCAGCCCGGATCAACACCGCGCCTGCCTCCCCCACCTGGCCAGTGACGATGTTGCAGCACCAATGCATGCCGTAGGTGAAGTAGACGTACGCGTGACCCGCGGGCCCGAACATCACCTCAGTGCGTGGCGTTTGACCGCGAAAGGCGTGCGAACCGGGATCCACACCCTGGCCCGCGTAGGCCTCGACCTCAGTGATGCGGACAGCAACCCGAACACCATCAACGAGGCAGGTGAGATGCGCGCCGAGCAGCTGTGGCGCGACGAGATGGGCAGGCTGGGTCAGGTCAACCAACGTTGGCGCTCACTTGCCACCAGTGCATCCAACTGGTCAAGCTGCTCGCGCACCCGGATCGGGGCCGTGCCGCCGAAAGCAGAACGCGAGTTCAGGGAGCCGGCAACGGTGAGAACCTCGCGAACAGCAGGCGTCAGGTGCGAGCTGATCGCTGCCAATTCGTCGTCGGTCAGATCCCACAACTCAACATCCGCCGCCTCAGCGCTTTGCACGCAGGCGCCAGCAATCTCATGGGCTTCGCGGAACGGCACACCTTCGCGCACGAGCCACTCTGCGATGTCGGTGGCGAGGGCAAAGCCCTGCGGCGCAGAGGCCGCCATCACTTCAGTGTTGAACTGCAAGGTAGCGATCATGCCGGTCATCGCAGGCAGCACGAGCCCCAGCTGATCGAGTGTGTCGAAGACTGGCTCCTTGTCCTCCTGGAGATCGCGGTTGTACGCGAAGGGCAGGCCCTTCAAGGTTGCCAAGAGTCCAGTGAGATTGCCAATGAGTCGTCCGGATTTGCCGCGCGCGAGTTCGGCAACGTCAGGGTTCTTCTTCTGGGGCATGATNNGCGGTGTCGGGGTTCTTCTTCTGGGGCATGATCGACGAGCCGGTCGACCATGCATCATCGAGTTTGGCCCACGAGAATTCGCGCGAGGTCATCAAGATGACCTCCTCGCCGATGCGTGACAGGTGCACGCCAATCATCGCTGCAACGAAAAGGAACTCGGCAACCCAGTCGCGATCACTGACCGCATCGATGGAATTGCCCAGTGCTTGATCGAAGCCGAGATCGATAGCAACTCCTTGCGGGTCAAGGCCAAGAGAGGAACCGGCAAGTGCCCCCGCGCCCAGCGGAGACCGGGCCGTACGCGCATCCCAATCAGACAAGCGCTCCAGATCGCGGCCGAGTGAATGCACATGCTTGGCAAGCTCATGCGCGAACGACACCGGCTGAGCATGTTGGAGATGAGTGAACCCCGGCGAAGTTGTCGCAATGTGCTCGCGCGCCTGCGC
>DNXA01000198.1 GCA_003506065.1 Actinomycetota bacterium | reverse complement strand
GTCACGGTGTCGCCGGTGAGCAGCAATTCCAAGGCCTTGGCAGTGCCGATGAGGCGCGGGAGGTAATAGCAGCCGCCGTCGCCTGGCACTACTCCGAGCCGGACGTATGCCGCACTGAATCTCGCCGATTCCGCAGCGATGCGCATGTCACACATCAGTGCCATGTCCATGCCGGCGCCCACAGCTGAACCGGCCACTGCCGCGATCACTGGCTTGTCGATGCGGTCCAGTGTCAGTGCCACTCGATGGATGTCCTTGGTGAGGAACTCACGACGTGCCAAGGCTGATGGGTCCACGGCCCCGAGCGCATCCAGATCGATTCCTGCGCAGAAGGCCTCATTGCCACCAGTGATCACGATGACGCGGACATCTGGATCCGCGTCGGCGCGCAGTAGAAGATCTGCCCAGAGATTCACCATGCTCAAAGTGAAGGCGTTGCGCCGAGCGGGTCTGTTCAACGTGAGCGTTGCCACGGCGTTGGTCACGGAGTAGAGAATGTCCTCGGTCATCTGTCTGCGCCTTCCATTGCATTGACGATGGATTCCCACAAGTTCGGTCGATCCTGTTGCATGAACCGCTGACCGATCCAGTGCTCCCAGGCTTCTGGACGGCCACCTTCCTCGGCCCATGACCATAGGCGCGTGGTGAGCGAGCCGAGTGGATACTCCAGACTCATCCCCATCGCCCCGTGCACCTGATGTGCAGCAGCGCTCGCGCTTCGTGCAGCACGTGATGCCACGCTTTTCGCGATGGCACAGTTCCACGATGTTGGCGAGTTGATTGCGGTCGCCACTGCAGCCTCCGCCAGGAGCGCCTGCTCTGCGATGGCAGCCAGCAGGTGAGCAACAGCCTGCAGTTCAGCGATCGGCTTGCCGAACTGCTCACGAGTTCTTGCGTACTGCACCGTCATATCGCGTACCGCCAAGAGGGCTCCTGAAATCTGGATGGCCCTGGCCAGCCCAAGTCGAGCATGGAGATCTATCCAGCCAAGATCAGAAGCAATCGGCAGAAGGAACGCGGCTTTTGCATTGGAGAAGTGCAGCTCTGCTCGGCTCTCACCTGCGAGATTGGCATGGGCAACGATCTCGGCCTGATCAATTGGTATGGCGGCGAGTTGCCAGCGCTCGCTTATCAGTACGGGGATCAAGACCAGCGATGCGTGTGCGACTCCCGGCACGTTCGAAGCGTGGCCAGATATGAACCAGGCGCCGTCCCGCTCGATGGCAGTCGCATCGGTGCCGATGTCGAAAGCTGGGGCGAGGTGGGAATCGGGTTCAGCATGACCGCATTGCCGCAAGGCCCACCCGCCAATGAATCCAGTCTCCGCAAGACTGCTGCTTCGGGCCTGGCCCGCCAGCAGGCGCAGCGCGGCTGCCAGGTCACCGTCATCTCCGCCGGATCCTGCGTCGGCTTCGGGAATGCCGATCCACGGAATTCCGGCGTCATCGAGTGCGCGTATCAGTCGTTCGTCGCTTCCGTCGCACATCGCCAGCAGGGTTGCAGCAAGTGCGAGGCGCTCGGGAGTCTGCGACCAGTCAAGGGTGCTCATCGGGTCAGTCCCTTGCTGATGATGCCGCGCAGGACCTCATTGGTTCCACCGCGGATGCTGAAGCCGGGCGATTGGAACTGCGCTTCGCGCAGCAGGCCCTGCGCGGCAGTGATTGGAGGCGCTGTTCGGGAGGAATCAGCAACAAGATCCAGTGCGATTTGCACTGTTCTCTGCTCGAAGCTGGTGCCAAGCGACTTCAGCATTGGTATGTCGATTGCTGAGGTCTGACCCGTAGCAAGATGCTCAACCACTCGCTGGTTGATTGCGCGGAAACTCGTGATCTCGGCTATGCATCGCCCCAGTTCAGACGCCGACTCGGCATCGGGGCCCAGGCCGCTCAGCAGTTCCTGCAGCAAGGGAAGTGTGGACAGATACCGCTCTGGCCCAGCTCGCTCGAAGGCCAACTCCTGCATTGCCTGAGTCCAGCCATTCCCGATCGGCCCAAGGACGTCGGAGTCAGGAATGAATGCGTGATCGAAGGCCACCTCATTGAAGTGGTGTTCGCCGCTGATCAAGGGGATTGGTCGAATCTGGACTCCAGCATTGGGCAGCCGAACGATGAACTGGGTCAAGCCTTCATGACGTTGGGCACCTGTCCTTGCAAGCACGACGATCGCGTGAGCGGTGTGGGCTCCGCTTGACCAGAGCTTGGCGCCAGTGATCGCCCAGCCACCATCGACTTGCTCAGCGCGCGTGCGAATCGCTGCCAAATCCGAGCCAGCATCGGCTTCACTCAGCCCGATCGCTATCCACGCCTTGCCGCGGGTGACGCGGGGCAGCCATTCGGCCTGTTGAGATGGCGTGCCATGTCGCACAATGGAAGGAGCGAACTGGCGTTCAGCAAACCAGTGCGCGGCGACGGGCGCTCCTGCAGCGAGCAGTTCCTCGCTCACGACCAGCCGCTCGGCAACACCAAGACCACGCCCGCCGAATTGGATCGGAATCATCAGCCCGATGAGTCCACGTTCGCCGAGCCGCGCACTGAAGTCTGGGTCGAAGGATGTGAGCCACGAGTCACAGTGCGCCGTGAAGCGCTGTTGAGCCAGCTCCTCGTGAATGAAGGCGCGAATCTCAGAGCGCAAGGCAGCCAGCTCAGACATTGCGACCTTCCTTCGTTCCGGAAATCTCTTGGAACCGCACTCTAGGTGGCCGGTGCACCTTTAGGGTTTCGAACGTGACTGCCCGCCATGAGCAACGTGGACACATCCTGGTGATCACGATTGATCGGCCGCAGAAGCGCAATGCCATCAACAGTGAGATCACCGAGGCGATCGATCGGGCACTCAATGAACTCGATGACAATCCCGAACTCTGGGCCGGAGTGCTCACCGGAACCCTCACGATGTTCTCCGCTGGAACGGACATGAGTTCCCGTGACGCTCGTGTCACCGAGCGTGGCGGTGAATACGGGTTGATCAGGCGTCAACGAACCAAGCCACTTATCGCCGCCGTCGAGGGAAATGCTCTCGGTGGTGGCTTTGAGATTGCACTCGCCTGCGACCTCATTGTGGCTTCCACAACCGCACGATTTGCCTTGCCGGAAGTGCTGCGCGGTGTTGTCGCCACTTCGGGTGCGCTGTTTCGCGCGATGCGCGCCCTGCCCATCAACGTTGCACGGGAGATGCTGATCGCGGGTACGAGTCTGGATGCCGAACGTGCCTACCAACTCGGTCTCGTGTGCCAGGTCACCGAGCCTGAGCGTGCCTGTCAGGCAGCGATCGAGCTCGCCGAGCGCATCTGTGCTGCTTCCCCGCATTCTGTTCAACAGACCTTGAAGGCGATCAACGCGCAATTGGCGCACGAGGATGCCCTGGGATGGGAAGCGACACGTGTTGCCGTTGAGGCTATTCTCCAATCCGAGGACATGCAGGAAGGCCTCGCGGCATTCTTCGAGAAGCGTCCACCTCAATGGAAGGGCCGTTGACCATGCCGCAGGCCGAATTGAAGGAGCAGCGTCGCAGTCGAAGCATTGCGATGTCACCAGAGGAACGAGACGAGTTCCTCCAGTCTGAACGCGTGTGTCGTGTTGCCTCTGTTGGGGGCGATGGCGCACCGCACGTCACGCCCTTGTGGTTCATCTGGGATGGGGCGCATCTGTGGCTCAATTCCATTGTGCGCAGTCAGCGGTGGGTGGACCTGCAGAATCAACCTCGCACTGCCGTGGTCATTGACGGTGGAGTTGAGTTCATGGATCTGCATGGGGTTGAAATCGAAGGCTCCGTCGAGCCGGTCGGTGACATCCCTCGAACCGCCGAGCCAAATGAGGAGTTAGCCCCGATCGAATTGGCGTTCGCTCGCAAGTACGCCAACAGCGATGTGTTTTTCCCGGACGGCCGTCATGCGTGGTTGCGCGTGGTGCCGAGCAAGATCAGCAGTTGGGATTTTCGGAAGAATGAGGCTTTGCGGAGCCGTCGCTGACCATTTGGATGAGGCGCCCATAGTTGCGCATGATCCACTCGTCTTCGGTATCGGCGAGCAGCCGTTGGGTTCGCAGGCCAATGGCCAGTCCGATGACCAAACAGGCGAGCAGTTCAACGCGTGATTCCAAGTCGTCGCCGGGCTCGATGATCGGGGTGACGTGCTCCAGTGCCCAGGCGCGAAATTCTTCTCGCTCAGCTTGGGGGTCAGGCGCATCTGCCGTGCGGAAGACCGCTTGCACCCATGGTTCAGCCGCGCCTGACTGACGGCGATCCAGCACTCGCTGCGCCCATGCCTCGCCGACCTTCGCGCTGGGAATCGAGGGATCAAAGGGCGGGGGCTTTGACGGGGCGGCATCTTCGTAGAGTTTGGCCTTGCTTCCGCCGACCTTCATCACCATGGATGCAGACAGACCCGACTCTGCAGCAATCTGCCGGATGGTGACTGAGGGGTAGCCGCGCTCTGCGAAGAGTCGTTGGGCGGCATCGAGCACGACATCTCGAGAGTTTGGCTTCACTTCATCGCCTCATGCTGGTGGGTGAGTTCTTCGACAAGTTCGGGATCGATGGGTTCGAGTTCAAGATGAGCAGGCCGTGGAATCGCCATTGCAACAAGCGCGCCAATGAGCGAGGCCGCTGCAGCGAACAGGAAGATGTGCTGGAAGGCGGCCAGCGACGGTAGAGCCTGACCGGCGACAGTCAACGTGGTGATGGAGAGAATCGAGGCCACGGCTGCACTGGACACTGATGCGCCAACGCTGCGGAGCAGGGTGTTCAGTCCGTTGGCCGCAGCAGTCTCGGTCTCAGGCACCGAGCCCATGATCAGAATCGGCATGGCTGCGTAGGACACGGCAGTACCTGCGGCGACGATGACAGCGGCGATCATGATGAGCATGACGGTGTCGTGCATGAACACTCGCAGAATGTAGCCAAAGGCCATCACCAGTGCACCCGTGATCAAGGTGACCTTGGCTCCGAATCTGCGCGTCACGCTTGCTGAGACTGGAGCCAGAACGACCATCGTCAGTGATGTGGGAATCATTGCCAGGCCTGCCTGCAATGGAGTGAGTCCGTGGCCGTAACCAGTGATGGCAGGCATCTCGAGCATCTGCAGGGTTGAGAGCATGTTCGCGTACATGGCGAAGCCCATGAGGACCGCCGAGATATTCGTCATCAGCACCGGACGCCGAAGGCTGATCCTGAGATCGACAAGAGGCTGTCGTGCGTGGAACTCCCACGGCGCCCAAATGGCGAAGATGGCTGCGCTCACGCCAAAGGTCAGCAGGGTCTGCTGACTTGTCCAGCCCCAGGAGCCACCCTTGGAGATTCCGAGCAGAAGGGAGGTCAAGGCTCCGGAGAGGAGCACTGCGCCGAGATAGTCGAAGGTGCCGCCGGTGCGGATCTCCGATTCGCGCACCACGACCAGGATCGCGATGGCCATGATGATCGCGAACAGTCCGGAGACCCAGAACACTGCGTGCCAGCCCAGGGTCGTGTAGATGATCCCCGCCATCGGCATTCCCATGGCAGCCCCCACGCCGAGGGTGGCGCTCATCAAGGCCACCGCGGCGCTCAGCTTCTCGGCTGGCAGCTCGTCGCGCATGATGCTGATGCCGATCGGGATGAGCGCGGAGGAAGCGCCTTGCAGCACTCGCGCGACGATGATCAGCACCAGGCTGTTGCTGAGTGCTCCGAGTACGGAACCGGCAAGCAGCAAGCCAAGGCAGACGAGCATGATCCGCTGCTTGCCGTACATATCGGCCAAGCGAGAAAGAGTCGGGGTGGCCACGGCCGCGGCGAGCAGGGTGGCGGTGACCACCCAGGAGACATCGTCCGTGGAGGCGTTCAGCAGCCCCGGAAGATCAGACAGCAGCGGCACGAGCAGGGTGTGCATGAGGGAGACACCCATGCCACTGACAGCCAGGACGGCAATGATCGCCGTAGGCGAGTAGTGGCGCTTGGATCGCTGGGGCATCGTTGCCTAATCTGCAGGAGTGAACAATCGTTCACCCATTCAACCACACTCGCCAAAACGCCCATTTCCGACACCAGAGCCCATGGTTCATCTCACATTAATGTTCGGGGGGAAGTTGCACCCTTGTGAGCCAGATCACTGGCCATATAGGGGCAAAAGGGACATAACACTTGTTTGGGAGTGCAGGCGCAGGCTTGGATTTTCCAGAATCGGTTCGTATCGTCATGCAGTCCGAGTTTGAGGTTTGAGCTCGGGGAACTCCTTGGCAATGGCCAAGAACTGCGCGGCCCCTGTGGTCCGTTCCGTGTGATTCGGGGCGGCGGTCTCGTTCGTTGGAGAGTGCAGTCGGCCGTACCGATGGCCGCGCTGCGCAATGACCCGAGGTCCCGCCACGCACCCCATGGTGCTGATCGAAGAGGACCAATGCGCGTTGCGCACCGTGCCGCCCTTGTGGTGGCATCCCTGGCCGTAGTTCTGTTTCCCATGACCTCGCCAGCCCAAGCACAGCAAGCCACTGCGGTGGTCACCAGCCAGACCGCAGCAATGGCCAAGGGAGCAACCTTGGCCGCCAAGACCTGGAAGTTCGCCTTCGCCTCCACGGCGACCCTTGACCGCAACGGCGTCGAGCCGAGTCTGTACCGCGGCAAGTTCTTCCGACCCTCCGTCGAGCGAGTGCGCAAATGCATCGTGCAGCGCGAAAGCTCTGGCCACTACACCTCTGTTTCGCGAAGTGGATACCGTGGTGCCTACCAGATGTCGGGCGCTCTGGGCCGTGGAGTCACCTGGATGATGCTCAAGGAGCACCGAGCGCTGCTGGGATCCAATGAGGCGCAGCAGGCCATGGTCAAACTCAGGACCACTCCCATCTCCAAGTGGACGCGATACTGGCAGGACGCTGCGTTCAGCACGATCTACAACTGGAAGAAGACAAAGTCAGGCGCCAAGCATTGGCGCGGCGGTCGTTGGCACTGCTAGCGAACATGGATCTGGCACGATGCAGGAATGCTTCGAGTGCTCACAGTGAATGTCAACGGAATTCGAGCGGCTCACCGTCACGGCGGGCTGCAGTGGCTCGCGGATAGCGGCGCTGACATCATCTGCCTGCAAGAAGTGCGTGCGACGCATGAGCAGCTGCATGAAGTACTGCGCGATTCACCACTTGCCGGCTACTTCGTTGAACACTCGCCAGCACCACAGTTGGGGCGTGCCGGTGTGAGTGTGCTCAGCAAGACTCCGCTCAAGCGCATCACGACAGGTGATCCTCAACTGGACGCCGAAGGACGCTGGGTTGAGGTTGAGGTCGACACCGATATTGGTCCCATCACGGTTGTCTCTGTCTATGTGAATTCCGGCGAGGTAGGCACTCCCCGTCAGGATGCGAAGTACGTCTTTCTGGCCTCGATGGATGCCAGACTCACAAGACTGCAATCTCCCCGACGCAAGAAGCCGGCCGTCATCTGTGGCGACTTCAACATCGCGCACCGCGAGGTGGACCTCAAGAACTGGAAGGGCAATCTCAAGAACGCCGGCTTCCTGCCAGAAGAGCGAATCTTTCTGGATCGCTGGTTTGAGAAGGCATGGATTGATCTCGGTCGAAAGTTCGGCGGCGACGGTCCTGGCCCGTACACATGGTGGTCCATGCGCGGTAAGAGCTTCGATACCGATGGCGGGTGGCGCATCGACCTCATCATCACAACGCCGAACTTCGCAGTTCGTGCACAGTCGGTAGTGGTGGCAAAAGCGGCAACGTACGCAGAGCGGTGGAGTGACCACGCTCCGGTGATCGCTGACTTCAAGTAGCCAAGTCGCTCAATCGATGATCCTCGATGCGGTACACCGTGTCGGTGATTGATCGGGCCTCTGATTGGTCATGCGTGACGTGAATTGCGGTGACCGCCTCTTCCCGCAGAAGTTCGGCCACCTCGCCAGCCAGCCTCGAGCGCAATTCTGCATCCAGGGCGCTGTAGGGCTCATCAAGCAGGAGCAGAGCCGGTTTGGGTGCCAAGGCNNTTCCAGTCCGACCCAAGCCAGCAGTTCACTCGAACGTTCTCGTGCCTGATCTGTTGGCATGCCTGCACGTCGAAGTCCGTACATCACGTTTCGGCCAACCGTGAGATGGGTGAACAGCAGTGGATCTTGGAAGACCATCCCCACCTTGCGCTGATGGATGGGCAACGCAGTGACGTCGACACCGTTCACACGAACGCTCCCTTCGAGGAGCGGCACACTGCCGAGAATCGATGCGAGGAGGGTGGATTTGCCGCAGCCGCTTGGACCAAGGATTGCCACAATGCTTCCTTGCGGCACCACCAGATCGGCCTGTAGGAGTGGCACGTCGTAGCCGATCGAGCATGCAAGCAGCTCGAGTCCGGGATTCATCGGGCCAGCCTCCTTCGGCCAAGGGCGTCCACCGCAAGGATCAGCATGACGGTTCCGATGACGAGCACCATGGCGAGTGCGGCGGCGACCCCGAATGATGCGTCTCCTGGTCGTTGCAGCAGCCGCACTATCTGCAGCGGGACGGTAGGCGCACCCGAGCGAGCAAGGAACGACGCCGCTCCGAATTCGCCTAGCGACACACAAGCCGCCAGGCCTCCTGCCGCAAGCAGCACGATGCGCAAAGTTGGCCCGTAGGCCGTGAAGAACGCACGTGTTGGTCGAGCACCGAGGGCGCTGGCCACCGTGGCGGCGCGTGCATCGGTGGCGCGCAGGGTTGGCAGGACGACAGCAATCACCAGGGGAACCGCGACAAGGGAATGAGCCAAGGGAATGAGCAGATCCAATGAACGCAGATCGATTGGTGGCCGACCGAAGGAGAGCATGAGCCCAAGGCCGAGGGTTGCGGCCGAAAGTCCAAGCGGGGCAAGCGCAACCAGAGCGACTGCTCTGCCGAATCGATGGGCAAGCACGCTCATTGCGGCGAGGACTCCGATGAGTCCGGCTATCAG
>DNXA01000119.1:4247-7060 GCA_003506065.1 Actinomycetota bacterium | reverse complement strand
CGGACACCGTTCTGTCTGGCGCTACGAAGTACGGCTACGCAGGTTCGCCTATCGCGACCTCCTACGCCGAGCAGATCAACAAGGTAGTCGCGTACACCCCTGAGAAGCGGTTTGCCGATGCCCTCAAGGGTCTGCACCTGTACGGGGCGAAGGTCACTCGCGGCACGGCTCTTGTCGTCGCGGGTATCAAGACTGCGTAACTCCGCACAACTCACCGCATGAAAGGGGGCGATCATGACTGCTTTGGCAACTGTTCCAGATGTTGAGGAAAGCCTTGGTCGCTCCCTTTCTGCTNNACTCCCCGCGCTGAGTCGCTGCTGATTTTGGCTTCCAGCGCGGTCAGCACGCGCACGGGTTTCCGGTTCGCACCCGGCTCGTACACGATCTCGCGCCGCCCTTTCGAGGGGAAGGTGAAGATCCCCGCGACTGTCGCCGCGATCACTTCGGTGACAGCGATCAATGAGCGCAACGGTGAAGCGACCGTGCTGGCATTGACCACGGACTACACGCGCAGGGGCCGTCTGCTGTATGGCCTCTATTCGCACTCGATGGTTGAGGTCGCGTTCACTGTCACGGCTGCTATTCCTGTCGAGGTCGTTGCGCTGGTCGCTGGCATTGTTGCGAACACCATCTCTGGCCCGCCTGTTGGTGCGTCGTCGGAGCAGGCTGGTCCGTTCTTGGTGTCCTACGTGAACTCCAGCGGCAAGGTGTGGCTGTCTGATTCGGACAAGTTGATCCTGTCGCCTTGGATGCAAACCAAGACTGCTGTGAGTCTGCTGTGACCTTCCCCCACGGCACCACGGTCACCGTCCTGCGCGACTCTCCTGGTGGTTTCGATGCTTACGGCGACCCGATCACTTCAACGACCACCGAGACCGATATCCCCAATTGCGCGGTTGCTCCAAGGTTCTCAACTGAGCCAACAGAGCGCGGTCGGCAGGGTGTCATCGTCGGCCTCACTGTCTATGCGCCGTATGGATCCGATGTGCTGTTCACGGATCGCCTTGAGATCGCTGGCGTCGAGTACGTGATCGAGGGCACTCCAGGTTCGTGGAGCAACCCGTTCACGGGTAGCACGCCGGGCATGGAGATCGCAGTCGTGAAGGCGGTTGGCTGATGGCTTCCAACTTCAAGATGGACTACTCAGGGGTCGCTGAACTACTCAAGTCCAAGCAGCTCGTCGTCGCGGTCCATAAGGCCGCTGAGGCTATCGCCGCGAATGTCGATAAGGGCAGTGTCACGGAGGCTGAGGTCATAGTGACGGACTACATCACAGACCGAGCTCATTCGGTTGTCGTTATCGCGCATCCTGCTGGCCTTGCAATGGAGGCTAAGCACGGCACTCTGCGTAAGGCTGCCGCCGCTGCTGGCTTCGAGATTAAGTCCAAGAAATGAGTAAGCCCCTTGCCGCCGCGCCTGACGCTGAGATCCTTGCGATCAACTATCTCACGACGGCACTGACTGCTCGTGGTGAGACTCCAACGGTCGGCGTGAACATTCCGACTTCCGCGACTTGGACGACCGGCTCGAAGCACATTCAGGTGGCTCTCGATGGCACGCCAATTGTCGAGTACCCGGTGATGGAGCGCGCGTCTGTGCGGGTGACTGCATGGGCTGGCTCGACCACTGAGGCTAAGCGCCTGTGTCGTCTGGTGCTCGGTCTGTTGTGTTCGCATCCTGGCGGTTCGGGTGTCGGTTCGATCCGGCCCTTGACTGGCTGCCTGCCGACGAAAGACCCCACGACCGGCGCGCAACTCGCCACCGGATCAGTGCAGATGAACCTCCGCATGTCCGTCCTATAGCCACCACCCCCACTCACTCCCCGCTCCCTTTCGGGCTGCGGGTGATTTCCACACATCCGCATTTCAAGGGAGATTCACTATGACCGGCACACCTGCAAATACTGCCGTTTGGTCCGAGTTCGACATCTACGTTTCCACTGATATGGCTGTCGCGCTTCCCGCGTCTGCCGCTGCGGCGATGCCCGTTGGCTGGGGCACGCCTGTTGGCTTTCTCGAAGGTGACGACGCAATCGAGGTTGGATGGGAGCGCAGTGACGAGTTGAAGTTCGATCACAACGGCAATCTCATTCGGAAGATTCGCCGGAACTTCGCTGAGACGATCAAGTTCAAGGTGATGGAAGACAACGCGAAGACCCGCGCGCTGGTCCATCCCGGCTCATCTGCTGGCCAGCTCGTAACACCTGTTGTCGTCCCGGTGAAGTTGTGCCTGGAGGCCCATGACGGTACGAAGACGTATCGCCGGATCACTGACAACTATGCAGAGATCGACGTGGATGGTGGCTGGTCGGAGGGCGCAAGCAACCTGACGAACATTCCACTGATCGCGACGATCTTCCCGACTATCGCGACGAAGGTCCGTTGGATTGAGCAGAAGACCCCGACTCTGGTTTCGATCGCTCTGACTCCTCTGACTCTTGGACTCACCACGGGCCAGACGAAGCAGGTTGTGGCCACCGGCACATTCGACGACGCGAGCACTCAGGTGCTCACCGATGTCGTCACTTGGGCCTCGTCCGACATTGCCAAGGCAACTGTCCGCTTCGGCGATGTGACGTGGGTGGCTGCTGGCAGCGCGAACATCACTTGCTCCTACCTCGGCGTGTCAAGCACTGCGCCAGTAGTCGTGACAGCGTCCTAGCCCCAATCCAGCAGGTCGGGTTTCCTCGCGGTTGCCCGGCCTGCTGCTCAACCTTTAACCGCGAGTTCATTCAACCGCGAGGAGATCACCATGGCTGCACGTAAGGAATCACTGCCCACCGATGCCACTGAGTCCGCTGTTCAGGCTGAGGC
>DNXA01000119.1:0-4131 GCA_003506065.1 Actinomycetota bacterium | reverse complement strand
ATGACTGGACGGGTCACAAACTGAATGACTTGGCTCTTGAGATTGGTAAGGCTGCCGGGTTCGGTGACGTGGGGGAATGATCGGTCTGCTTCAACTGCTCGATGAACATTCGGGTGCGGTTGAGGCAGACCTCCAAGGCACGTATCACATCGACTTGCGCGACTTGTGGCGTTTCGATGAGCAGGGTTTCCGCCGTCTGACGTTGCGCAGGGTTTGGGTGCTAGTCACTCACCTTCCGCCCGCTGCCGCTACTCGAATCGCATTGGGTGGCTCTGGCTGGGATCGCAAAGAGCATCTGGCCGCTGATCTTTGGCACGCAATCGTGAAGTCACCACATCCGGGCCTGCCTGTCGTGGAATCGCCTGTTGATCCAAAGAAATCGAAGCGGGTTGCGGAGTTCAAGAAACGTGCCGCTGAACGGCAGAGACAGATCGACGCAGGCGAAATCACGTAACTACATAGAGGCGGTGACCTGATGGCTGATATCGGCTGGGCATCGCTGCAAATCGTTCCTGTCGCTAAGGGTTTCAGCACCGCTGTTTCTCGGCAGGTAAACCCCGGCATGGGGTCGGCTGGCACGTCGGCGGGCAAGGTGTTCGGCGGCGGGATGCTGTCCAGTGCTCGGTCATTCGCGGCCCCGTTGGCAAGCGTGTTCGCGGTCGGCACGGTTGCCGCTGGTGCGTTCGCGGTGAAGCTCGGTGTCGATGGCGTGAAAGCTGCCATTGATGACGAAGCGTCAGTTTCGCGTCTTTCGCAGGCGATGAAGAACCTGGGCCTGGCCAATGAGGATGCTGGCGTTCAGAAGATGATTGACGACCTCCAGTTCCAAACTGGGGTTGCCGATGATGAGTTGCGCCCGGCGATGCAGAAACTGCTGACCGCCACGGGTGATGTGACCAAGGCCCAATCACTGCTGTCTGTGGCGATGGATGTTAGTGCGGGGGCCAATAAGGATCTTGAGTCGGTCACGCAGGCCTTGGCCCGCGCAAGTGGTGGACAGTTCACAGCTTTGACTCGACTCGGTGTCCCGCTGGATGCGAACATCATTAAGTCCAAGGATCTCGGCGCGGCAACGCAAGCATTGTCTGAGAAGTTCGGCGGTCAGGCCGCGACTGCCGCTGATACTTACGCTGGCAAGTTGAAGCGTCTGGGTATCGCTGGCGATGAGATGAAAGAGTCGTTTGGCGTCGGCATCCTCGACGGTTTCACGAAGGCTCTGGGCGGCACGGATAAGGGTGTCGATGGGCTGACAGGTTCACTCAAGGACGCCCGCCCGCAGGCTGAGGCTCTGGGCAAGGCAGTGGGTCAACTCGGCGCTCAGTTGGTCATCGTCGGCCAGTTCACTGGCGGTTTCATCGGATGGCTTGACAGTCTGGGCGGGACTCTCCCCGTCACGGGCGCTCACATCTCGGCGCTGACTGGCTCCATTGGGCTGCTCACTTCCGCGTGGGGTGAACTACTCGCGATCAAGGGTGACGTTGACAAGCCAGCGTTGACGAAGGGTCAACTGGCCGGTTTGCCTGAGGGCTTCTTCGGCTCCACTGACAAGGGTCGCGCGGCGAAGGCGAAGAAGGACCGCGCCGCGATGTTGAAGAACATTGGACTGGATGACGTTGACTTTACCCCTCCAGGCGGATCAAGCGGCGGGTCTGCCGCCGCGAAGCAGGTGGAGGCCATGCGCCTCATGTGGTCCGCTCTGGCCACGGACGCGAGCACTGGCCTTGATGCGCTGAACCTGATCATTCAGGGCAAGTCGCAAACCATCTCTGGCGCGATGGTTGACACGTTCGACAAGCGTTTTCAGGTGTTCAAGGGAATCGTCTCCGCACAGTCCGCGATCATCACCGACGCCCGCAAATCCTTGGACGACTACTCCGCGTCCGTGGTGGACACGATCATGGGCAAGATCGATTTCGGCCTGACGAACGCTGAGGGCAACCCCCTCACCCCTGAGCAGATCGTCACGATGATGCTCGGCGACATCACGAATCAAGCCGCCACTGTGCAGGCGCTGGCCAATTCCGGCGTGATGACGAACCTGCCGAACGCTCTTTCACAGAAGATCCTCGCAATGCCACCGGATGCAGCGGTCGGCTTGGCGAACTACTTGTCCGCGAATCCTGCGCTCATTACTCAGCTGACGACGAACTACAACGCGCTCGGCACGACAACTGAAACCCTGCTCGGTATCCCAATGGCTGCCGCGTTTGCGAAGGTCGGCAACGAATCAGCAGTGTCGATGATCGCCGCTGCGAAAGCGAAGATCGCAACGGAGTCCGACAAGTTCCAAGCGTGGGTGAGTAAGCACCTTGACTCCAAGGTGTTTGTCGATGTCGTCTACCGCGATATCAATAAGCCAGGCGGGGCAACGATCAACATTGACGGTGCTCGCGCCGCTGGTGGTCCTATCAAGGCAGGCAACACCTACCTCACGAGCGAGCACGGGCCGGAGCTATTCGTTGCTGGCTCCGATGGCTACATGTTCCCGAATAGTTCCCTCGGCTCGGCGGCATCTTCTCAGCGCGCTGCCGCTGTCGTGGACAGCCAGCCAGCCGATACGGCGGTCCTAGAGGAGTTGCGCCGCTTGTCCGAGAAGTGGGACATCTCCATTGATCGTCAGGTATCACTCAAGCGGCAGGGCGCAATCTGATGGCCTCTGTGACGCTTCTAACTGTATGGATCAACCTCGCATCTGACCTGTCCGACTACCGCTCGTTCTCGATGCTGTCGTCCTTGCGCGTCGTGAAGGACAAGCCCGGCAGCGTCAACACCTACGCCTCTGGTCGTCGGCGCTTGGTCCTCAAGGCTGGCGGCGGGTATTCAATCGACTTGACGCTGCCGCAGTTGACTCGCGATGAGATCGATTGGCTGGATCTGCATGTCGGTGATCTGGTGCTTGTCCGTGATGATCGTGGCCGCAAGATCTGGTGCACCTACCTGTCACTGCCCATTGACGAGGACGGCTCGGATATCGCTTACGGCGACGGCTCGTTGTCGCTGGTCGAGATTACCCACTCGGAAATTGTGTAGTGCAAATTCTCATCGCATCACCTCGCGACCATTTGACGGATGCGCAAGTCCGTTCGCTGCTGACTGGCGATGAGGTTGGCATCACTGCTGGACTTGACCTGCTCGATTCATCGAATGCGTTTGTTGAGGACATTTCCGATGACCTCGCATCCGGTGAGGTCACGCGCAACAACTTCGCTGACGTGCACGGTGCTTGCCGCTTGGTGATCTCGCGTGAACTGGCGTGGGGCCGTGACCGCGTTAGGCCATACATGACCTTGACTAATGCCCCGCTGACTGCGCGTTTCAATCTTGGAGTGTTCGTCCTGACCACTCCTGACAGTGTGCGTGGGGAAACGCCCGCATCGTTCACGGCGTCAGGGTTCGATCTGCTGCATCTGCTGCAATCCGGCCCCGGTGACACGTATGCCGCTGAATCCGGCACGTACTTCGATGCCATCCAGGATGCGTGGACCGCATCGGGCATCGGTGCGCCGCTGCTGCTGGATGGCACCGCATCCGCCACAACGTTGCCTGCGGCGATGGTGTGGGCTTTGACGGAGACTCAACCAGCCACGTGGCTGCGGATCATCAATGACCTGCTCACGGCGATCAACTACCGGGGCGTGTGGATGGACCAGGACGGCAACGGCCGCTCCGAGCCGTATGTCGCCCCATCGTCGCGCCCTGTGGAGTGGACGTTCGATACTTCCGATCTGTCCACTGACATCGTGGGTGAGCAACGCTCGCTTGCCTCTGATGTGTGGGCGGCGAAGAATCATTGGCGGTTCGTGCGTAAGAACATGACCGCGCAGCCTGTTGAGGGCGCTGGGATCTACACCGTCACTAACGCATCAACTGGCCGCACGTCTGTCGCTGCGATGGGGCGCACGATCAAAGCTCCGGTGCAGTACTTGGACGCCGCTGATCAGGCATCGCTCGTGGCGCAAGGTGACCAGATCATCGCGAAAGACAAAGCCGTGTCGCGGACATTCACGATCACTGTGGACCCGCTCCCCCCCGCGGGCCATTTCGACGTGGTGCAGTTGAGCGACGCGGGCGACTCTGATAAGTGTCAAGTGACTTCGTGGACTTTGCCGCTGGATGGTTCTCAGGGCCGCT
>DNXA01000028.1:4035-8321 GCA_003506065.1 Actinomycetota bacterium | reverse complement strand
GCTTGTGGATCCAGCCAGAACGGCCGTTCGGCAATCAGCTCCGATCGGAATCGCACCACAGGGTCCCCGTCATGCTCCAAGAACCAGACTCGAGGCCAACAGGCTCCGCTATCGGCGGGGACCTGTTCGGCACGGTCGATGGTCACCGATGAGAGCGTGCACCGGGCATGAAATTCATCGGCGGTTCTACTGCCAGGGGTGCCAACCCATAGGGCGTTTGCGATGCCGTACGCGTCCAGATCAGCGAGGCCACCGGGCACGGCACCCTGCTGCACCTGCGCACCCAGGCTCTCGCCGTACATCAGCAGAGTCGGTCGGTGGGTTCGATCACGCAGCTCGGCAACGATGGCATCGAGCAACTCGCGTTGAGTCTGCGCGGCGTCACGCACCTTCGGCAAGGACAGGAACGAGGGGAGCAATCCGAAGCCGATGACCACAGTTGCGCTGTCGCCACGAGAGAGCATCTCCAGGACATCGACGGGAGTGGAGTTCGCGTAGCCAGTTCCGGCCGGCGATTGAATCAGCAGGTACTTGCGATCGAACGCACCCGTGCGATGCATTTCTGTCATCGCCAGATGCACTCGTTCGGTGATCGTGGGGGCCGACTCCACTCCGACGAACACCCGAATCGGATC
The DNA here is from genome assembly GCA_003506065.1 of Actinomycetota bacterium. Classification (GTDB taxonomy): domain Bacteria; phylum Actinomycetota; class Actinomycetes; order S36-B12; family S36-B12; genus UBA11398. The sequence continues at coordinate 7,686 of DNXA01000028.1, read as the reverse complement.
AGCGATCATTGGCTCACCGGTTACGGCAAGTACATCCTCAGGCAAGGTCACCTGCCCGACGAATCGAGCGCCTTCGCGCCCCATCGCTGCCAGTGGAAGGCCCGAAGCATCGGAACCCGTGACGAACGCAGAGGTCGGAGCAGCCGCGAATCCGGGATCCAGGTCACGGCTCTTCTGCTGGAGTTGACCAAGCACTGTGCGCGCAGCAGAGCGAGCCACCACCGCAGTCAATGCCACGATTCCTGCAGCGCCCAGCAGTGCAATCGGGACGCGCCTGGGGTGACGAATCGCACTGATGAGCAGGTCGGTCTTGATCGCGGCAACGGCGCCTGTCAGCCCGCCCAGAGCTGGCGCGAAGGCCTTCTCGACCGAGTCTGGCCACGGCACCAGGGTCTGCCCACGCGAGGCCACCCCTACAACCCCACCGAATGCCGCGCCAACGGCAAGTCCCAGAGTCGAGGTGCGCATGCTTACAAACCTGGGAAGAAGAGTTCGATCTCTCGCGCAGCGGACTCCGGCGAATCCGAGCCATGCGTCACGTTCGCTTGCGTTTCAGCGGCCAGATCGCCGCGGATGGTGCCAGGTGCTGCATTCGCAGGGTTCGTGGCGCCCATCATTGCTCGCCATGAGGTGATGATGCTGGTGCCTTCCACGACGGCCGCCACCAATGGGCCACCCGTGATGAACGCGACGAGATCCTTGAAGAAGGGCTTGTCAGCATGCTCGGCGTAGTGCGCCTCTGCGATCTCCACAGGGATAGTGCGAAGCTCGAGCGCCACAATGACAAAACCCTTGCGCTCAATGCGGGCTAGAACCTCGCCGACCAGACCGCGGGCAACCCCGTCAGGCTTGATCAGCACCAATGTGCGTTCAGTCATCTTGCTCCTTATGTCACCTGTGGAACGGTCAGCCTAGTGGTGGCCGGGTCGCCGCCCGTTCGGCCTTGAGCGCATCAATTCGACTGCCCTGATGGATCGCCACGTACCAGAGGACCGTGAAGATCCCGCCAACGATGAACATTGCCGGAGCAAGGAAACCAATGGCCAGGACCGGCACTTGCAGCAGCCAGCCCAGACTCAATCCCCAGGATCTTCGCAGCGCTCCGACCGCCAGGAACAGCATCACCGTGAGTAACAGGCCCAGACTGACAACGAGAGCCGTGCTGTCCACTGATCCGTTGGTGGCCACGACAGGGATGGCCAGGAAGACGACAATTGCCTCAAGGCCAAGGACGGCTGAGCACAAAATCTTCACAGATGCCGCCTGCCTCGTTGCATCATCTGCTTGACCTCACCGACGAGCACGATAGATCCGGTGACGAGCACGCCTCCACCGCCATATTCGGAGTCTGCCTCGGCCAGCGTTACGGCCTCGTCGAGCGCATCAGGCACCGCGCGCATGAGCACCACACGATCATCGCCGAAGACGCGCACTGCGACTTCGTAGAGCGTCTCTGCGGACATCGCTCGAGGCGATGACGGTTCCGTGACAATCACCGTGGAGACAATGGGTTCCAGCGCAATGAGAAAACCCAAGGGATCCTTGTCTGCCAGTACGCCGATGACCGCCACAAGAGTGCCGAACTCAAATGAGTCTTCGAGCGCATGCGCCAACGCGGTGGCTCCGGCTGGATTGTGCGCGGCATCGATCACGACAGTTGGACTGCGACGGACGATCTCCAGACGACCAGGTGAGGAAGCCTGGTCAAAGCCAGCACGAATGACGTCATCGTCAACAGGCGGCTTGCCAGCGCCCATGAATGCCTCAACGGCCGCAAGCGCCAGGGCTGCGTTGCGCGCTTGATGCTCACCGAACAACGGGAGGAACACCTCGTCAATGCGCCCGCCAATGCCCTGGAGGCTGAGCATCTGACCGCCCACGGCAATTACGCGGTCCATCAGGCCAAATTCAACTCCCTCGCGGATGGCGATCGCGCCGACCTCTTCCACAGCCGCGTCGATGACTTCATTTGCCTCTTCATCCTGACCGGCGATGATGGCGAACGCGCCGGGCTTGATGATTCCGGCCTTCTCGGTGGCGATCTCCGCGATGGTCTCGCCCAAGTACTGCTGGTGATCCAGTGAGATCGGCCCAATCACGGCGACCTGTCCGTGCGCCACGTTGGTCGCATCCCAGGCTCCACCCATTCCCACCTCGATGATCGCAACATCGACTGGGGCATCGGCGAACGTGGCGAAGGCCAGTGCGGTCATCACCTCGAAGAAGGACATCGCTGGCCCACCATCGGCCTGCGAGTTCAAGTCGACGAGGTCAACATATGGAGACAGATCGCGCCAGATGTCCAGGAAGCGCTCCTTGCTGACCGGCTCACCGTCCAGGCAGATGCGCTCGCGCGGATCGACCAGATGCGGGGAGGTGAACAGGCCGGTGCGCAGTCCATACGAGCGGAGCAGCACCTCGATCATCCGGGCCGTGGAGGTCTTGCCATTGGTGCCGGTGACGTGAATGACCGGATAGGCAGCTTGCGGATCGCCAAGCAGCGTCATGATCGAGGCAATACGCGAAAGCGAGGGCTCCAACTGGCTTTCGGGCCAGCGGTTCAGCAGGTTCTGCCAGACCTCATTGAGGTCGGCATCCTCGGATGCTGGAGTTGTGGCCACGACGCAGCAGTCTAGGGAGCATCGATGCCTCAATAAGATGGACCACCATGACCGGCCCACGCACCCCTGCAAAAAGCACAATGCCCGAAAAGCCCACTCTCGAGGGTATTGAGGATCGCTGGGCTGCCTCGTGGGATGAGCAGGGAAGCTATCTGTTCGATCGCAGCAAGAGCCGCGAGCAGGTGTTCTCCATCGACACCCCTCCCCCAACGGTCAGCGGCTCCCTTCATGTCGGGCACGTCTTCTCCTACACCCATACCGACTGCATGGCGCGTTATAAGCGCATGCGCGGCTTCGAGGTCTTCTACCCCATGGGCTGGGATGACAATGGACTGCCAACTGAACGACGGGTGCAGAACTTCTACGGCGTGCGCTGCGATCCGAGCCTTCCGTACATTCCGGATTTCCTTCCCCCAACTGAGCCTGATGCCAAGCAGCAGTTGCCCATCAGCCGGCGCAACTTCATCGAACTGTGCGAACGTCTCACCGTTGAAGATGAAGTCGTCTTCGAACACCTTTGGCGCAGGCTTGGTCTTTCCATCGACTGGTCGCAGACGTATCAGACCATCGGGGCAAATTCTCAGCGCGTGAGCCAACTGGCCTTCCTGCGCAACCTCAAGCGCGGTGAGGCCTACCAGGCCGAGGCGCCGACATTGTGGGATGTCACATTCCGCACCGCAGTTGCCCAGGCCGAGCTTGAGGATCGCGAGCGCCCGGGTGCTTATCACCGCATTGGATTTCCCACGACTGCGGATCCAGCGACCAAGGTGTTCATCGAGACCACGCGGCCTGAGCTGCTGGCCGCATGCGTCGCGTTGGTTGCCCACCCTGACGACGCGCGCTACCAGCCGGTGTTCGGCACAACTGTCACGACGCCAGTCTTTGGCGTGGACGTGCCTGTGCTGGCCCATGGCCTTGCTGATCCTGAAAAGGGATCCGGAATCGCAATGGTCTGCACCTTCGGCGATCTCACCGACGTGATCTGGTGGCGCGAACTGCAGTTGCAGACCCGACCGATCATCGGATGGGA
>DNXA01000028.1:749-3982 GCA_003506065.1 Actinomycetota bacterium | reverse complement strand
AGCCACACGGCCAAGGAGCGCGTCGTTGCGCTGCTTCGCGAGCAGGATCACCTTGTTGGGGAGCCACGCGAGATCACGCACCCGGTGAAATTCTTTGAAAAGGGTGACAAGCCACTTGAGATCGTGACCACNNCGCGGCAGCGAACTGCAGTGGCATCCAGCGCACATGAAAGTGCGTTACGAGAACTGGGTCGAAGGCCTCAACGGCGATTGGCTGATCTCACGTCAGCGATTCTTCGGCGTCCCGATACCGCTCTGGTACCGACTTGATGACGAAGGCAATCCGCAGTACGACCAGGTGCTGATCCCGGCCGAAGATCTGCTTCCGCTGGATCCAAGCACGGACGCGCCAGCAGGATTCACCAACGATCAACGAGATCAGCCAGGTGGATTCATCGGTGATCCTGATGTGATGGACACCTGGGCAACTTCAAGCCTGACTCCCCAGATCGCTGGCGGCTGGGAACGGGATCCTGATCTGTGGAGCCGCGTATCGCCCATGGACGTGCGGCCCCAAGCCCACGAGATCATTCGCACCTGGCTGTTCAGCACTGTCGTTCGCAGTCACCTGGAAGACAACCGCCTGCCCTTCAAGCACGCTGCGATCTCAGGATGGATTCTTGATCCTGACCGCAAGAAGATGAGCAAGTCCAAGGGCAATGTCGTGACGCCCATGAGCTTGCTCGATGAGTACAGCGCTGATGCAGTTCGCTACTGGGCCGCTTCAGGCCGCCCAGGCACCGACACCGCATTCGATGTGGGCCAGATGAAGATCGGCCGTCGACTGGCGATCAAGATCCTCAATGCGAGCAAGTTCGTCCTCGGCTTCGATGCAGGATTCGATGACGCTGCCATCACGGCTGATCTGGATCGCGCTCTGCTCGCGCAATTGGCAGCAGTCGTCGAGCAGGCAACTGCGGCATTCGAGGACTACAACTATGCACGCGCCCTTGAATTGACTGAGTCCTTCTTCTGGAACTTCACCGATGACTACGTAGAACTGGTGAAGGAGCGCGCCTACGGTGGACAGGGAGAGGCAGCTGCTGCTTCTGCCAAAGCGACCTTGGCCGTCACTCTTGATGCACTGCTCAAGCTCTTCGCGCCATTCCTGCCTTTCGTAACAGAAGAGGTGTGGAGCTGGTGGCGAGAAGACTCCATCCACCGTTCACCATGGCCTGAGTCGACACACCTGAATGCATTGGCGCGTGGGGCTGATCCAGCGCTCATCGTTGAGATTGCCAATGCACTCTCACAGGTGCGCAAAGCGAAGTCTGAGGCCAAGGTCAGCATGCGTGCTGTTGTGGAATCCGCGAACATTGCCGCTACCGAAATGCAACTGGCTCGCCTCCAGGGAGCAATCGCCGACTTCAAGGCAGCTGGATCCATCGGCGAACTCACCTTCAGCTCTGGAGACCAGATCGAAGTTGCAGTGGTGCTTGCTCCAATCAGCGTCTGAACTGCGACACAGCAACGACACTCGTGCAAGCAATCGACCTATAGGCTCCAAACGGCCTTTGAAAACACAGCGGCTTGAGCACTAATGCACGCGGCGCACGCGCGCCATCATTCGAGTGGCAGGAGCCAGACATGTCCCTTTGGATCGTTCTTCTCATCGCAGCCGTCATCCTCGCAATCCTCGGATTTGCGACTGTCGCGAAGTGGCTGTTCATCTTGGCGCTCATTGTGCTGGTGGTTGGACTCGTCGGACTCGTGATGGGCAGAAGCCGCGCCCGATTGTGATTGGGACAGGAATTGGAGAATTCCTCCATCGTTTCGAGATGCGTTCCTCTTTAGGCTGCCACTGGATCGCACTGAACACACACGTCGATCTGAACTCATACAGCTCGCGATGAAGTGAGAGAACCTATGACTACGTCACGTGTAAAGAAGATTGCTGCGGTTGCTGCATTCGCAGCAATTCCCGCCCTTGGACTCATCGGAACTTCCCCTGCCAGTGCTGTTCCAAATGCTGCGCTGCAGCAGGTGGGTGTGCCCGCTGTAGGTGGGTGCGATGCCGTGTTCAACGCGGCCTCGAACTGGGCGGGTGTGGCCTATGGCGGTTGGGGGCTCAGTTGGGCCCAATGGATCAACAACGGAGCTGGCGGCCAGGTGTGCAGCCGACTGCTGGTCTTCGATGCTTCAGCCGTGGACTGGTACGCACGCTAGTACCTTCATCAGCGCTTGTGGTGTTGGCAACTGTGACCCAGGAGCCAGCACCACAAGCGTGAATGTGAACGTTGCTTCGTCAGTACTCGCCTATCGACTTGTTGTTGTCAGGCTGATCGAATCCAGAGTCGGCACATCGATCCTCTCTGGCTGGTCATCCACCGGAACCCCGCAGGCAGCAAGCACGACCATCAGGATCAGCCCGCAGAGCACGAACCCCAACGATCTCGTCGGCAGTGTCATGAGGATGCCTCGTGAGTGGGAAATTGCGCGATGAATCTCGCCCCACCTTCTGGTGAGTTCGTGATGGTGATGTCTCCGCCAATGTTCATCGCCTGATCTCTGGCTATCGCAAGACCCAACCCAGCCCCTTCGCGACCCAGGTTTCCAGAACCACGATGGAATGGCTCAAACACCCGCTCCCGCAGCTCCTCCGGAACCCCAGGTCCGGCATCGTCAACCAGGACCTGCACTGCATCGAATTGAGCCAGGACCTGCACGCGCACAACGCCACCTGCATGCGTTCTTGCGTTCTCCATGAGATTGCCCACCACTCGCTCGACTCTGCGCGCGTCGGTTCGGATTGTCACCTCGTCGCCGTGCACGAGGCTTTCATCAAAACCTCGATGGCGTGCACATTCAACGCAGAGTTGCTTGATGTTCACGCTCTCCCATTGGGGCGGTGTCTCCGGATTTATGCGACTTATCTCAAGCAAATCGAGCAGTACCTGCGCCAGGCGTCGGACTTGCTGTGCGAGCACGGTGACCAAACCCGCCTCACGCGCTGGCAGTTCTCCACTGCGAGTCTCAAGAAGCTCCGCGGTGCCAAGAACTGACGTCACAGGTGAACGCAACTCATGACTGACATTCGCACTGAATCTCTGCTCACGGGCTAGGCGCGACTCCAAGGCATCAGCAACGCTATTGAAGGTGACAGCGAGGGGATCCAGATCGGGATCTCCCGTCATGTGCACGCGCGCGCCCAACTCTCCTGCCGCCAGCATTCTGGCGCTGTCGGCCAATTGCCGAACGGGGCGAAGCAGATAGTTCACGAAGTACAAGCCCAG
>DNXA01000028.1:0-636 GCA_003506065.1 Actinomycetota bacterium | reverse complement strand
GGCTGGCCCTGATATGCGAAGCGCTGCTTGGCCCCGGCCTCCTCTGAGACCGCACTGAGCAACTGCGGAGGCAGGGCAGAGATTGGCACTGGGCTCTGCGGGCCTACCCATGGCTGGCCTTCGCTGGAATACAAATGCTGCGAAGCTCTGATGCCCACAAGGGGTAGGTCCGCAATTGCCTTGGCCGGCGAATCGCCCTTGGTATGAATGGCATAACTGAGTGCCTGAGAATCCAGTAGAGCCCGAGTCTCCGCCACACTCTCTCGCGCACGCATGAGGTAGTTGCGCGCGAACTGATATGAGCCAATAGACAGCACTGCAGAAATGCAAAGTGCCAGGATGGCGAATGAGACTGCGACGCGGGTGCGTAGTCGAGGAGAGCTCAGCATGCCGTCAGACGGACATGCGGTAGCCAAATCCGCGAACGGTCAGCAGTAATTCGGGATTGGCCTGGTCATCTTCAATCTTGCTTCGCAGCCGATAGATCAAGTTGTCAACGATGCGCCCATCTCCGGCATTTCCGTAGCCCCAAACCTTCCGCAGCAGATAATCGCGGCTCAATACCTTTCCGCGGGCACTGATGAGTTCGGACAACACGAAGAATTCAATTCGGGAGACAGCCACATGCTCTCCGTT
>DNXA01000065.1:2292-6471 GCA_003506065.1 Actinomycetota bacterium | reverse complement strand
CAGGAATCCTCAGCCCTGGCGGCTGCGCACAGCAGGGCGGCAGTGCCTTGGATCCCACTCGAGTGACGACCAACTTCGTGCTCTTCACCGTTGAGGGTGGAAGTGCTCGTCGAACTGCCTACCTGGAATTCCTTCGGTCACAAGGGATTGCCATGATGGCCTACGACCACGGACAGATTCGAGCCGTCACGCATCGTGGAATCGCACTGCGAGAGATTGACTTGATCATCGAGGCAAGTGCTGCTGCCTTGCTTGCGACGTCGTGACCACTGGCCCGATTAGTTAGCAATGTCCGTTCTTTGCGTGAACAGTGGCATGCAAGTGCGGGAAACGCCTGCGGCATGACGACATTTTGCAGTGACGCAGGTATACGTTCGTTCGCGTTCGCGCCTGTGAACACCACACAACTGCATGTTCTCAACGAGGAGTCAGCATGAGTTACGGTCAACCAAACAGCATCCCCGTCGGAGCTCGATACTTTGCAGCACTTCTGCTCCTGGTCGCAGGGCTTGCGCAGTTCTTCGAAGGCCTCACGGCCGTCGTGCACGACAATTACTACGCGATCGTGAACGACTACCTTGTGACGTTCAACATCGCCACCTGGGGTTGGATCCACCTCATTCTCGGCGTCCTTCTTGTCCTCTCCGGTGGCTTCGTACTTGCCGGCGCCACGTGGGCACGGCTGCTTGGTGCAGTCCTCGCGGCGATCAGCGCCGTGACCGTCTTCGTCTGGATTCCATACAACCCTGTGGGCGCAACGATTCTGCTGGCCCTTGATGTGTTCGTCATCTGGGCACTGCTGGCGCACAGCCACCGCCAGCCTGCGTAGGTACTGTCCTCGCACATGGCCTGAGCCTGCAAGGCTGAGGCCATGTGCGGTCGGATCATCCTTTCTCAGAGCCAGTCTGAGATCTCCGGTTTCCTGAAGGCGACCCTGTTTCCCGAGCGTCTTCTGGAAACCGACTACAACCTCACCCCCTCCAAGGATCTCTACATCGTCGTGGACAAGCGCGGTGAGGATGGATCAGTTGTACGTGCATTGGAGATCGCTCGCTGGGGCTTGGTGCCCTCGTGGGCCAAGGATCCGTCGATCGGCAACAAGCTCACCAATGCCCGCTCAGAGACGGTGCATGAAAAGCCCTCATTTCGCGAGGCCTTCGCCCGTCGTCGCTGCCTTGTTCCTGTCAATGGCTACTACGAGTGGTACGTCTCCTCGCAGTTGACTGCTGCTGGCAAGCCGAAGAAACAGCCCTTCTGCATGGAGCATCCCGATGGCGACATCCTGACCATTGCCGGCCTGTACGAATGGTGGCGAGCCGAGCGCACAGATCCCTGGCTGTTGACCTGCACCCTGCTGACCCGTGCGGCGGCACCCAATCTCGAGCAGATCCACGATCGGATGCCGGTCATCGTGCCCCCTGATCGATGGGACTGGTGGCTGGACAACTCCCAGCAGGTGGATGTCCATGAACTTCCGCCAGCTGTCGTCCAGGCTCACCCGGTCTCCCCCGCCGTGAACTCCTCGAAATCTGAAGGACCTTCGCTGCGGGAGCCGATCAACTTCGACTTCGACTAGTTGCCCGCCCGGGTTGACGGCTGTCAGCTCCCCGGACTACCTTGCACCCTGTTCGAACATATGTTCGATACTTCTGGGCCTGACTTCGCGAGCGGGCCTTGAGGTTGCGGTCTCACCGGGTTCGATTCGACCCCGGGCCCGGTGAGACTCAATGTCGAACTTTTACGTCGGGGTCGGGAGTCGAAGTAGCACGGGTCGAGAAGCGGGGTCGAAAGCCGGGGTCGAGTTCCACTCATCGACCCAGGAGACCTCATGGCACTGCGCTGGCCTCATCTTCGGGTGACCTCGAGTTACTCCATGCGGTACGGCACGGCTACTCCGCATCGCATTGTTGAACGGGCCGCTGCCGATGGCCACCACCTCATCGCCCTCACTGATCGCGATGGCATCTCTGGCGCAGTCCAGTGGGTGCGCGCATGCATCGAGGCAGGCATCACTCCGGTGGTCGGGGTTGATCTGGCGGTCATGCCAACTGTCGTCGAGTCCGCTGCTGCCCAGGTTCCGCGCGGGAGTACTCGTCAGAAGGCCTATGCAATCGAAGAACTGCCACGCGTGGTGTTTCTGGCACTTGGCTCTCCTGCGGGTTGGGCCAGCCTGTGTCAGTTGATTTCTGCGGCTCACGCCAATGTCGAGAAGTACGGCACTGCCGTGCTGGAAGCCACTGACGTCCTGGCTCATCACTCCGGAGTCGTGGCATTGCTCGGGCCTGATTCCGAACTCGGCAGCCATCTGCTGCATGGTCGCCTGCGAGCCGCCGAGCACACCTTGCGGCACTGGCGTTCGATCACTGGCTCTGGCCTTGCCATCGCCATCGGCAATCACCGCCGCCCACGTGGGCTGGCTTGGTCAGCGTTGCATGCCGCGCGCATGTGGGAGTGGGGGCGGCAACGCGGTGCCCGGGTGGTCTTCGCCCCCAATGCCCGCTATCTGGGTGCCGGCGATGCCCGCACCGCAGACATTCTCGATGCCACGCGGCGCATGACGCGCGTCACCAGCCTTGGCCTGCTTGCGAACAACGGGCAGGCCACCTTGGACTCCCCCACCGATCTGGATATCCGAGTGCAGGAGGTCGCGCAGCTGGCTGGCATCGCTCCAGCACTGATGCATCGCGATACCTGGCTGCTGATGCAGGCCTGCGCCCTGGACCCAGCTCATGACATTGGCCTTGGTTCGGTCTTTGTGCCGGAGTTCACTGTTGTCACTGGCACTTCGGCAACTGACGATGTTGCTGCGGCACAGCTGCTCCTGACGCAGCGCTGCCGGCAGAGCATCCCCTCCCGCTACGCCTCAACTGCAGATCACGACCGCGCGCACCGACGTCTGGATGAGGAGTTGCGAGCGATCCAGACCCTTGGCTTCGCCGGTTATTTCCTGACCGTGGCTGAAGTGGTCGATCTGATCCGAGAACGCGGAGTGCGGGTGGCTGCCCGCGGTTCTGGAGCCGGAAGCCTGGTCACCTACCTCCTTGGCATCAACGATGTCGACCCTCTGGCCCATGACCTGGTCTTCGAACGCTTCCTGTCCACCTTGCGCACCGAGCTTCCCGATATCGATATCGATGTCGAGTCAGCTCGACGACTTGAGGTCTATGACCTGATCTACGAACGCTTCGGCGCCTCCAGGGTGGCGTGCGTTTCGATGATGGAGACCTACAAGGTGCGTCAAGCAGTGCGCGATGTCGGTGCAGCGCTGGGCATGGACCCCCTCGACATCGACAGCTTCGCCAAGGCCTTCCCCCATATTCGCGCGCGCAATGCGCGCTCGGCTCTTGCTGATCTTCCTGAGTTGCGCAGCAGTCAGCTTGGGGTGCTTGCTGCTCAAGGCCAACTCGAGGGCTTCCTTGATCGCGTCGAAGCCCTCGATGGGCTGCCGCGCCTGATGGCGATGCATCCATGCGGAGTGCTGCTCTCCGATGCCAGCTTGCTCGAACGCACGCCAATCCAATCCAGTGCTGCCGGGTATCCCATGAGCCAGTTCGACAAAGATGACGTCGAACACATGGGCTTGCTCAAACTCGATGTTCTGGGCGTGCGCATGCAATCGTCAATCGCCCTTGCGCTCAATGAAATCGCTCGCACTCAAGAGCTCGCTGTCGATCTTGCAACCGTGCCGCTCGATGATCCGGCGACCTTTGCACTCATCCAATCAACACGCACCCTTGGCTGCTTTCAGATTGAATCCCCCGGGCAACGAGAGCTGATCGGCAAATTCTCTCCGGAGACCTTCAACGATCTGATCATCGATATCTCGCTGTTTCGTCCGGGGCCAGTCAAGAGCGACATGATCACCCCCTTCTTGAAATCACGTCACGGTTGGGATCTGCCGCATTTCATCCATGCTGATCTGCAACCCATCCTCCAGGAGACCGAGGGTGTGGTGATCTTCCACGAGCAGGTGATGCGCATCGTGGAGGTCATGACCGGCTGCTCATTGGCCGAGGCTGATGAGATCCGGCGTGCCATGAGCACCACTGAAGCCATCGATGCCACCCGCGTGTGGTTCTATCCCAAGGCACTGCAGCGCGGCTACTGCCTCGCAGTAGTCGAGGAGGTCTGGGAGGTCCTGAAATCCTTCGCCTCCTTTGGATTCTGCAAGGCCCATGC
>DNXA01000065.1:0-2161 GCA_003506065.1 Actinomycetota bacterium | reverse complement strand
ACTGAGGTCAAGGGCATCAGCGAAGCCGAGGTTGCAAACCTGATTCACGGACAGCCCTACAGCGGCTTGTCGGATGCCTGGCAACGCGGCGGCATCAGCCGGCCCATCCTTGAACACCTCGTACTGCTTGGTGCCTTCGATGCCCTGTACGGCATCAACATCCATCACGCCACCCGTGCGTCCACTCAGGTGAGTCGACGTGATCTGCTGGTGCATATCGAACAGATGGCCCGACATCCGGTGCATGTTGGATCCGGGCAACTCTGCTTCGACACTGCAGGGGACATCAGCGATGTCCCTGTTTCCGGTTGGCCGGAGATCACTCCCAACTGGGCTGTTCGCACTGAACTGGAGCTGCTCGGCCTGGATGTCACCAAGCATGTGATGGACAGCTACCGAACCCTGCTCGCAGAGTTGGGGGTCACACCCGCAGTTGATCTGCTCAACTGCCACTCCGAGCAGGAGATCCTGATCGCGGGAGTGAAGGTCGCCACCCAGACCCCAGCTGTTCGCGGAGGCAAACGAGTGGTCTTCTTGACCCTCGATGATGGCACTGGGCCATCCGATGCGACCTTCTTCGCTGACGTGCAAACCCCTTATGCCAACACGGTTTTCCAGTCCTGGATGCTCGTCGTGCGCGGACATGTTCGTCGCACTGGAGCCCGCGGCGTCTCCATTCGCGCGACCGGAGCCTGGGAGCTCGGGGCACTTGATCGCCAGTGGCGGGCCGGTGAAATCGATCAGATTCGCGAGCGCCTCATGCACGAGAAAGCCGACTCAGTCGAGCAGCGCACCGGACCGATCCTTGTATTCCCCACCGGCTACCAGCTCTCGCCCTACGCCGATGTGCAGCCTGCGGGCCCGACCGGGAAGCTGTATCACTCAAGTCAGGGCAGTAGCGGTCGGTAATCCACAGCCACGGTCCGACGGATTCGGTTGTCAATGTGCACTGTGCCAACATTGGCCACCTGACCTCCCAATAGAGAGTCGACCATGCCGGCTTCCCGCATCCACAATCCACCAGCAGAACTCAGTCCGCACGAGCTGGCTGCGTTCCGCTGGGAGGTTGCCAAGCGCGAAACACCATGGATTACCGGCGCCGGCGCAGCCGTCACATTCGTCCTGGGCATGCTCAATGCGCTCATCGGCGTGAGCCCTTCGTTCAAGGAGAATGCTCCGGTACTTCTGGCCGCCGGCATCGTTGCGATCGTCGCGGTCATCATCGGTCGTGATTGGGTCCCAGCCCGAAGCGTTCCCTGGATCACTGCCGCAACTTCTGTCGTGCTGGTCTGCGCCCTGCAGCTGCAAGAAGGGCTCTACCTTCCGCCCACGGGCTTGGTCTATTCACTCATCGTCATGGGTGCCTTCGCGCCGCTGATCCTTGACTACCGCGCCGCAGTGATTGCCGGCATTCCGATGCTGATTGGCTGCGCCTGGGTCGCTTCGCGCATCACGCCCCCAGCCTTTGTCGATTGGCTCATGGTCTCGATCGCTGCCTTCTTCATCGGGCTGGTACTCCTGTGGTTGCGGATGCGCGGAATCGACGCACTTGCCAAGACCTTGGCTCATGAGAAGAACCTCGCAACTGTGGATCCACTCACCGGAATGCTGAATCGCCGTGGCTTGGAGTCCCTGACCTCACAGCTCATTGCCCTTGGCGCAACACAACAACTGCCTGTCTTCGCATTGTTCGTCGATATCGACGGACTCAAAGAGGTCAATGACGTCCACGGGCATGACTTCGGCGATGAGGTGATCATCGCGACTGCCAATGCCATAGCCGCAGCCGTGCGCGCCGATGACCTGATCGCACGCTGGGGTGGGGACGAATTCGTCATCCTGGGAATCGGCAACCCATGGCTGCCAGAGATTCTGAATCAGCGAATCCACGCCATCATCCTGCAAGGTGACATCAGCATGCAGAAATGGCTTGGCGCGGTGACCGTCGGTGGGGCAATGACTGGTCCAACAGTGAGCACCTTCGAGGAATTGATGCGACAGGCCGATCAGGATATGTATGCCCGACGTGCACACCATCGTTCTCAGGATCTGCCATGACCCTGCTGGAAGGCAGGCTCTAGCGCGCTTCCACTCGGATCGTGTTCGCCGTCTCAAGGAGCAAATCCTCTGGCAGATCCGCCCAGCCCACATGGAGCCGCAT
>DNXA01000034.1 GCA_003506065.1 Actinomycetota bacterium | reverse complement strand
GACCGTGACGGGCAGCACGACCAGGCCAGCGCGCCGCAACATCGGCAGAATGCACAGCAGCACCAGCTCACGAGCGACCAGCACGGCAACCAGCCACCACGGAATGATGGATCGCAGGGCCAGACCGATGATGGTGGCCGCGATGTACAAACGATCTGCGGCCGGGTCGAGGAACTCCCCCAATTTGCTGCCTTGGTCAAGAGCGCGGGCCAGCGCACCATCGAGCCAATCGGTGACGCCAGCGATGATCAGGACAAGGACCGCCCAGGCATCAGCCTGAGGAACCAGGACCAGCCAGAGGAAGAGCGGGACTCCGAGCAGGCGCAGCAGACTGAGGGCGTTCGGCACCGTCCAGATGCGCACCTCAGCCATCGCGAACCGCCGAGAAACGACCATCGGCGTGCGTCACCCGCACGGGAAGTCCGAAGGTATGACTCAGCCAGGCTCCAGTGAGCACATCGGCAATCGGGCCAGATGTCGCCACGGAGCCGTCCTTCATGAGCAAGGCATGAGTGAAGCCGGGCGGAATCTCCTCCACATGGTGGGTCACCAGAATCTGCGTGGGAGCCGTCGGGTCAGCTGCCAAGGTGGCCATGCGGGAGACCAGATCCTCTCGACCGCCCAGATCCAAGCCGGCTCCGGGCTCATCGAGCATCAGGATCTCCGGGTTCGCCATGAGGGCTCGCGCGATGAGGGTGCGCTTGCGTTCGCCCTCGGACAGAGTCGCAAAGGTGCGATTGGCCAGCTTGTCGATGCCCCAGGCGAACAGCAGTTGCGCAGTGCGCATGAGGTCTTGGCCTTCATAGCGCTCGCGCCATCGACCTGAGACCGAATAGGCGCCGGTGAGCACCACATCGGCAACCCGCTCTCCGGGCGGTATGTCACCGACCATTGCGCTGCTGGCCCAGCCAATAAGTGGTCGAAGTTCAGCCATGTCAACGCTGCCGAGTCGTTCACCGAGAATCTCCACCTCACCGGAGGTGGGAAACATGCGACCAGAGGCCACCAGCATCAAGGTTGTCTTGCCGGCCCCGTTGGGGCCAAGGATGACCCAACGCTCGCCTGCTTCAACCTGCCAGTTCACCTGATTGACCAGCAGCTTGCGTCCCCGGCGGACGACGACATCCGCACAACTCAACACTGCGGGCACGCACCGACCTTAGCCGGACATCAGCCTTGGGGGCTGCAACGACTAGCGTTGGATTGTCATGACCACTCAGACCGTGCTGATCACCCTTTCGGGCCGAGATCGCCCCGGCGTGACCAACCAGTTGTTCGCCAGCCTGGATTCCCGCGCCATCGTTCGCGACATTGAGCAATTGGTAGTGCGTGATCGGCTGGTGCTGTCTGTCCTGCTCGATGTTGAGACTCTTGCCGTCAGCAAGACGGTGCACATCGTGACTGATCTGGCTGCCGAACTCGGGCTTGAGCTGGCCGTGGATCCACAGATGATCGAACTTCGCCCCACAAAGCGCCAGCGCATTCACGTCACCCTCCTCGGTTCCCCGCTGCACCCAGATTCCATCGCCCATGTCACCTCCGCCCTAGCGGAGCACGGGGGAAATATCGATCGCATTCGGCGTATCGCGAGTTACCCCGTCACTGCCGTCCTGTTCGAGGTTTCTGGCGCCTCAACCGCGCTCATGCGACGCGCGCTTTCCGTGGCAGCCAATGAAACAGGCGCTGACATCGCTGTTCAGGAAGCCGGGCTTGACAGACGAGGGCAGCACTTGGTCGTGATGGATGTGGATTCCACACTCATCCAGAACGAGGTCATCGACCTGCTTGCCCAAGAGGCCGGAGTGCTGGACGAGGTTGCCCGAATCACCGAGCGGGCGATGGCCGGCGAACTGGATTTCGCAGCCTCGCTGCGCGAGCGCGTGTCCCTGCTCAAGGGATTGCCGGTGTCCGCGATCGCTCGAGTGCAGGAGCGGATCACCCTGACTCCCGGCGCTCGTACCCTGTGCCGCACCCTGAACACGCTCGGCTACCGCGTGTGCCTGGTCTCCGGTGGGTTCATCGAAGTGATCGCACCCTTGTCCGGCGAACTCAGTGTGGATCGCGTCCGAGCAAACTCCCTCGGCATCAGCAATGGAGTGCTCACGGGAGAAGTGAACGGACCGATTGTGGATCGACTCGGCAAGAGGCAGGCACTCGAGGAATTCGCAGAGGAGTTCGGCATCCCGATGCGCCGAACCATCGCCATCGGCGATGGGGCCAATGACATCGACATGCTTGAGGCGGCTGGGCTGGGAGTGGCATTCAACGCAAAGGCTGCCGCGCGTGACGCTGCCGACACCGCGGTCAATGTGCCCTATCTGGATTCAGTGCTCTATCTGCTGGGCATCACGCGCGAGGACATCGAAGTAGCAGATGAGCAGGCGGGCATCACGACCCCGTCGCCTCCCGTCAACTGAACTATCCGCGTGGCACAACAAACGCGATGGCCTCTGCCGAGCCGTTCGCCCAGGAATCGTTCTTAATTTCGAGCACGAGAATTCCTGCCGTTGGATACTTCTCGCGCTCACGCCA
>DNXA01000191.1 GCA_003506065.1 Actinomycetota bacterium | reverse complement strand
GGAGCAGGAGCTGGGGGAGTGGGCGGCGCCGCCACAACAGCGGGGGCCGGTGCTGCGGGAGCAGGGGCAGGGGCCGCTGCAGGGGCTGAGTCTGGCGATCCGATCAGCCCAAGCACTGAGCCGACGTCAGCGGTTGCATCCTCGGCAACCAGAATCGACAGCAGCACGCCGGTAGCCGGCGAAGGCAGTTCGGTGTCGACCTTGTCAGTTGAGATCTCTACGAGTGGCTCATCGACGGTGACCGCATCGCCGACCTGCTTCAACCATCGAGTGACCGTGCCTTCAGTGACGCTCTCGCCAAGCTGGGGGAGTAGGACGTCGACGGTTGCGCCGCCTGCAGCAACCGCGGGAGCGGTAGGAGCAGGGGCTGCAACGGCGGCCGGCTCAGGTGCAATGGCTACGGGTGCGACGACTGCGGCGACCGGTTCGGGCGCTGCCACAGGCGCGGGAGCTGCAGGCGCCGCCGGAGCAGCGCCAGCCTCGTCTGCGGCACCGATCACGCCGAGTTCTGCTCCGACCAGCACGGTCTCGTCTTCGGCGGCGCTGATGGCCAGCAGCACACCTGAGGCGGGCGCTGGGATCTCGGTATCGACTTTGTCGGTCGAGATCTCAAGCAGTGGCTCATCGGCGGTGATGGTGTCACCAACCTGCTTCAACCATCGAGTGACGGTTCCTTCGGTGACGCTCTCACCGAGCTGTGGCATCGTGACTGAGACCGACATGTGGACTCGACTCCCCTTCGAAGATCCGGATCGCGGATCTGATTGTGTGTCAGGCGTGTGCGTGGAGCGGTTTTCCGGCAAGAGCAAGGTGTGCCTCGCCCATTGCCTCGTTTTGCGTGGGGTGAGCGTGAATCAGGACAGCGACATCTTCTGGATGCGCCTCCCAGTTCACGATCAACTGTGCTTCACCGATCTGCTCTCCCATGCGTGAGCCGACCATGTGGATGCCGACGACAGGTCCGTCTTTGACCTGCACCAGCTTTATGAAGCCGGCTGTGCCAAGAATCTGGCTCTTGCCGTTGCCACCGAGGTTGTACTCGTAGGTGGCGATGTTGTCGCCGTGCTCTGCGCGTGCTTGAGCCTCGGTCAGACCAACACTTGCGACCTCGGGCTCGCAGTAGGTCACCTTGGGAATGTTGACATCGGCGATCACCATCGGATGGAGGCCGGCGATCTCCTCGGCGACGAAGATTCCGTGCTGGAATCCGCGATGGGCCAGCTGGAGCCCCGGGGTGATGTCACCAACAGCAAAGACACCGGGCAGGTTGGTGTGCAGCCGTTCATCGACCAGTACCCAGCCTCGTTCCATCGCCACGCCCTGCTCTTCGAAGCCCATGCCCGAGGCATTGGGGCCGCGACCGACGGCGACGAGCAGGAGGTCAGCGTCGAAGGTCTTGCCATCCTCGAGAGTGACGTGCACACCCGAGTCGTCCTGGGTGGCTGAGGCGAAGCGAATGCCGAGGGAGAAGTTGATGCCACGCTTGCGGAAGGCGCGTTCGAGCTGCTTGGAGACTGCCTCATCCTCATTGGGCACCAGATGCGGCAGCCCTTCGATGATGGTGACTTCCGAGCCGAAGGACTTCCAGACGCTGGCGAACTCAACGCCGATGACTCCACCACCGAGCACGATCACGCGGTCAGGGATGGTGTCCAGGGTCAGTGCTTGGTCAGAGGTCAGGATCCGGCCGCCGATGTCCAGACCAGGCAGTGAGCGCGCGTACGAACCGGTTGCCAGGATCAGATTCTCACCGGTGTACTGCTGTCCATTGACCTCGACGGTCTTGGGTCCAACGAGACGACCGGCACCTTCAATGAAGGTGACATTGCGACTCTTGACCAGTCCCTGGAGGCCCTTGTACAGGCGGCTCACTACGCCGTCGCGGTAGTCATTGACTTTCTTCATGTCGATGCCATGAAGGGTCGCGTTGACGCCGAACTGCTCGCTCTCGCGGGCGGAGTCGGCAACTTCGGCCGCATGAAGCAGAGCCTTGGTCGGGATGCAGCCGCGGTGCAAGCACGTACCGCCGAGCTTGTCCTTGTCGATGAGGATGACGCTCTTGCCCAGTTCGGATGCACGGAGGGCCGCGGCATAGCCGCCACTGCCTCCACCGAGGATGACCAGGTCAGCGTCTGCCACCAAAACTCCCGCCAGCGAACTAGAGCCGAGCGAGCGCTCGACCGATGATTTCTACTGCCTATCCTGCCGCAAGCGTTCTTGCCACCTCAACGAAGGTGCGCACTGTTGAGCCGGTGCCACCCTTTGGGGTGTAGCCATAGGGGGCCTTGTCGTTGAATGAGGGTCCGGCAATGTCAATGTGGACCCAAGGCTGGCCATCGGGGATGAATTCCTTGAGGAAGATTCCTGCCGAAAGCATGCCTCCGAGGCGATCGCCAATGTTGGCGATGTCGGCTGTGGGTGAGTCGATGGAGGCACGCAGGTACTCAGGCAGGGGCATCGGCCAGGCAGCCTCGCCAGCCTCTTGCGCTGCAGCGCAGACCAAGGAACGCGAGTCATCGTCATTGGCCATCACTCCTGCTGTGCGCGTGCCCAGAGCGATGCGCTGAGCGCCGGTGAGGGTGGCGACGTCGATCAGGAGATCTGGCTTCTCCAGCACGGCCATGCCCAGTGCATCGGCCAGGACCAGGCGTCCCTCTGCATCGGTGTTCAACACCTCAACTGTGGTGCCATCGAACATGGTGATCACATCGCCAGGGCGCTGGGCCGTGCCGCTTGGCATGTTCTCTGCGGTGGGGACCCACCCGGTGACATTGACTTTGATGCCGAGCCTGGCAATGGCCTGCATCGCTCCGATCACAGCGGCCGCGCCGCCCATATCGCCCTTCATCTCATCCATCCCTGCCGCTGGCTTGATGGAGATGCCGCCGGTATCGAAGGTGATCCCCTTGCCGACAATGGCCAGAAAAGCCGTGGCGCCGGCAGGTGTGTATTCCATCTTCACCAGCCGTGGCGGGTTCGCTGAGCCTTGCCCGACGGCGAGGATGCCGCCGCAGCCATCGCGCTTGAGTGCCTTCTCGTCCCAGATCGTGACCTTCACTGGCAGCCCAGCAACAGCGTTCTTGGCTGCCGTGGCCAGATCGACAGGCGTCAGCGCATTGGGTGGGGTATTGACCAGATCACGACTCAGATTGACCGAATCGGCAAGCACATCGGCGCTTGCGATAGCGCTCTTGGCTTCATCGAGGGCGGCCTTGGGAACCAGCAGCACGATGTTGGGGCCTGCGGACTTCGGCTTTGCCTTCCCCTTGAAGTCAGTGAACGAGTAAGCGCCCAAGCGCGCTGCAAGCGCAGTGGCGAGCACATGCTCGGCACTGGACGAGGCGATGATGGCGATCTTCTTGCTGCTCGAAAGCGATCGGACGGCGCTGCCGACTGCGGTGCGCAGGCTTTCGAGGTCGGCAGTCTTGGCGAAGTCTCCGAGCCCCAGGACTGCGATCTTCTTGGCTGCAAAGCCAGAAGGCGAGGGAATGATGGTCAACTCTCCGGACTTGGCCGAGGCGCCCACGGAAGTCGCCGCTTCGAGGATGCGATTGCTCTGAGCGGTGGTCAGGCTGTGCCCTGCGAGGGCGATCGACTTGCCTCTACCCGGCGTGATTGCCACGACGAGGGCATCGCAGGCAGTTGTACTGGGGGCGGTGGCGGCAACAGTCAAAGTCATGCCGGAACCCTAGCCCGCTCTCGATGTGTCGAGCAGTGCGTTCTGCAGTTAACAGAACGAGTACCTTCGTGCCGTGAACTCGGGATTGCGTGAGACTCCGCTGCACAGTCGGCACGTCCAGTTGGGCGCGAAGACTGCCGACTTTGGCGGCTGGGATATGCCCATTGAATACGCGGGCGTGCTCGTTGAGCACGACGCTGTTCGCTCAGCCGTGGGGATTTTCGATGTTTCGCACATGGGCAAGGTGCGTATCCACGGAGATGGTGCTCTCGCCTACCTGAATTCAGTTCTGACCAATGACCTAGATCGCATCCCGGACGGCAGTGCGCAGTACACGATGCTCTGCAACGAATTTGGTGGGGTGGTTGACGATCTCATCGTGTATCGATGGTCCGACGACGAGATCTTCATGGTGCCAAACGCTTCCAATGCCAGTGTGATTGTCGAGTTGCTGCGCGAGAGTGCCCCAGCAGGCGTCACTATCGAAAACCATCACGACACGCACGGAATCATCGCAGTTCAAGGTCCCAACAGTCGCGCGCTGCTTGAGGCCATCGGCTTGCCTGCTGAGCTGGACTACATGTCCATGATCAGCGCGAGCCATCGAGGTGAGCCCGTGATTGTCTGCCGCAGCGGCTACACAGGCGAACTTGGTTTTGAACTGGTGCTGCCGAACATCATCCTGGGCTCTGTCTGGGATGTGCTGCTGGAACGAGGCCATGCGCTGGGCGCGGTGCCAGCCGGGCTCGGAGCCCGCGACACCCTCCGACTGGAGATGGGCTATCCACTCCATGGCCAGGACATTGCGGCCGATATCTCACCAGTTGAAGCAGGCCTGTCCTGGGCAGTCGGTTGGGACAAGCCGCAGTTTGCTGGCCGGGAGGCACTGCTCAAGCAGCGCGAGGCAGGACCTCGGCGCAAATTGCGCGGGTTGAAGTCCGTCGAGCGTGGAATCCCGAGGGCGCACATGCACGTGCACGGCTTGGCGGACGTGGAGTTGGCTGAGCCCGCCATCGGCGACATCACAAGTGGCACGTATTCGCCGAGCTTGAAATGCGGCATCGCTCTTGCGCTGCTCGATGCTGATATCGAGCCGGGGTACGACGTGCTGGTGGACGTCCGAGGCAAGCCGATCCGCTTTCAGGTGGTCAAGCCCCCGTTCATGGCTCCTTCAACGCGCTAGGGATTGCGCCCCGCAGGGCTCAGGGCAGGTGCGGAATAAGCAATGCAAGCGCGATCAGGCAGACAGTTGTCGTGCTCTCGATCACTGAGCCGTAGACATCACCGGTCACGCCACCCAGACGCGCTTTGGCAATGACGAGCAGGACTCCGCCGGCGAGCAAGCCCAAGCCTGCTGAGAGCACACCTGCCAGGCCCAGCGAGGAGTAGAAGGCAGCGCAGGTCAGGACCACCCAGGTGATCGGCACCGCGATGGGCACACTGCCGGCAACCGCTGCTCCCAGTCCATCGGCGCGCGCGGCCGGCCACAGCGAAGTGCAGGCCCAGGTCAGCGCAATGCGCCCCGTAGTGACCGCCAGGACGAACGCGAGGAAGCCGCGGCCGATCTCGATGCACGCAGCCAGCGCGAAGGCCTGCAACAGCAGATTCAGCACGAGCACTGTCACGCCGAATGGGCCAACGTCGGATCTGCGCGCGATCTCCAGAGCCTGCTGTGCGGGCTTGGCGCTGCCCAGAGCGTCAGCGGTATCCGCGAGACCGTCGAGGTGAAGTGCGCGGGTCACGAACGCCAGGAGTGCGATCGAGCAGCCAGCAAGCAGCAGTGCAGTGGAAGGGCTCGAGTCAATCAGCAGTGGCAGTCCGCACAGCAGGCCGAGCAGGGCGCCGATCAGCGGAGCACTGCTCATTGCCCACGCTGCAGTTCGCGGCGAGATGCTGCGTGGCGCCGGTACCGGGATTCGCGTCAAGGTGCCAATGGCCAACCGGAGGGCGTCAGGCATCCTGCTCGCTGACTCCGGCCTCATCGAAGGTGGACATCTCGGCAAGCAGTGAGATGGCCGCTTGGACAACTGGCAGGGCCAGAAGCGCTCCGGTGCCTTCTCCGAGGCGCATCGAGTAGTTGATGACGGGCTCAAGGCCCAGGTGATGCAGGGCTGCGGAATGCGCAGGCTCAGAGGATCGATGTCCGGCAAGCCACCACAGCCGTGCTCGGTAGTCAATGCGATCAGCGACCAGCGCGCAGGCTCCCGAGATTGTCCCGTCGAGAATGACGGGAGTCTTGCGAATCGCCGACTGAATGAGCAAGCCCGTCATCGCGGCGAAGTCTGCGCCGCCAACGGTGGCGAGCAGGGCAATGGGGTTGCTGAGGTCGGGCCTTCCCCTGTGCATCGCGTCGCGAACCGCAGCACACTTGCGCATCCACGTGGGATCGTCGATTCCCGTACCCACACCAGTGACTTTGGACGCATCCAGGTTGGTGAGCAGTCCGGTGAGGGTTGCTGCCGGCGTGGTGTTGCCAATCCCCATATCTCCTGGAATCAGCAGATCGGCACCACCGTCGATGGCCTCGTCTGCAATCCGGCGCCCCAAGTCGAATGCCGATTGAGCCTCGACAATGGTGAGTGCGTCCTCTCGATCAATGGAGCCGCTGCTGCGACGAATGCGATGGCTCGCAACTTCGGGAGCGATCGTGTCGAGATAGGCGGAGTCAGCATCGACGCTGACATCGACAACGCGGACAGTTGCATTGGCCTGACGTGCGAGCACGTTGACGGCTGCGCCGCCAGTAATGAAGTTGAGCACCATCTGTGCCGTGACTTCCGATGGATAGGCCGAAGTGCGTGCGGTCGTGGCAATGCCGTGGTCACCCGCGAAGATCACCACAGTTGACTGTTGGAATCGAGCCGGAGGACATTTGCCCTGTACCGCACTGGCCCAGCAACTCAGCTCTTCCAAGCGGCCAAGTGCACCGGCGGGCTTGGTCAAGCGCAGTTGGCGGGCCAATGCAGCCTCGCGCATCTGCTCATCGGGCAAGGAGACCTGCGGCAACTCATTCATGACGGTCCCTCTCGAGCAAGGATTCAACGGATGCAAGCGGGAGCGCTCTTCCGGCCACCATGAAGTACACCTCAGCACTTGCCTGGGCCAAGCGCGCGTTGGTGATGCCGAGGAGATCGCGGAACAGGCGACCTGCATAGGTCGGCGGCACAACGCCCTGGCCCACCTCGTTGGAGACGATGATCAGATCCCTTGGGCAGGAGCTGATGGCAAGCACTAGATCGTCGATCGCTGCGTGAACTTCGGTGATCAAGCCCTGGTTGTCCAATGGATCGCTGTTCCAGACGCCGAAATCGTCCATCGTGTGCGTCAACCACAGACTGATGCAATCAATCAGGAGCGTGCCACTGGTGTGGTCACGCACCGCACCAATGACATCACTTGATTCAATCGTCTTCCAACTCTCGGGTCTGCGTGCTTGATGGAGGGCAACGCGCTCGCGCCATTCCGCGTCATCGGGTCGATCACCGCCGGTGGCGAGGTATGTCACTTCGCCTCGGGTCGTTGCCAGTGCCTCCGCGAACATGGATTTGCCCGAACGCGCGCCACCGACAACAAGGGTGCAGGTCGCATCAGACTTGCGAGTGTCGATGATCGCGCCATCATCGACGGCGCGCACTCCAAAGGATGCGAGCGCTTTGGTGAGCTGAGCAATTGGCGGATTGTGGTGACTCAAGTGGAATGCCACGACATCCGTTGTGCTGGTGATGGCGCCAATCTGGCGCAGGTCATCGAGAGTGATCGGCAATGTCTGCAGGTCAAGATGGCCGGTGTTGTGTGCGTGATGGAGGCCGAAGGTCTCTTCAATGAGCACGAGATTGAAATTGCGATCGCGCACAGACTCAAGAGTCGCCTCGTGCAGGGGTCCGGTGTCTGTGGCGTAGAGCAGCCGGTCGCCATCAACACCAGTGATGTCGTACAGGACGGCCTCATCGGCAAAGAGATCGCCGTTGCCATGCCCGTGAGCCGCTGCAAGAACACGCACGTGCACATTGCCGCTAGCAGTGCGCGCGATGAACTCATCCTCCGGCTCGACTACATGCAGGACGACTGGGGCCTGCGGATCTATCCAATGCTCAAATCGAGAGATGGCATGCGCAGGCCCGTAGATGTGCAGAGTCTTCAAGCCGCCGATCCACGATCTCCACAGCAGGAAATCAGGCGCGAGGTGATCCGGATGGCCATGAGTGAACAGAATGTGATGAACCCTGTTCAAGGCCAGGCCAAGACGGCTGGCCGAGTTGGCAAGAGTTGGACCCCAATCGAGCAGGATCGCGTCGTCAATCAGTGCGCAACTCGCTGCGCGTGCCTTCCCTGTTGCGCGCTGACTCTCACAGGATTCGCACACGCAGAAGGGATTGGGCCAGCCATCGGCCGAACCGGTGCCGAGCAGCTGCACCTTCATGAAGCGGCTGCTTCGAATGTCGGCACAGCGCCAAAGTTTGCCCGACGGGCAGCTCTTCGAAGTGCAGTGAGGATGGTGGGCCCGGCCAGCATGATCAGCACCACCGTGAGGACTGCTCGCGGAATGTCATAGCCCAGGCTGGTGACGATGGTGAAGTGAATCCAGGCGAGAAGGTTCTGACCGAGTGGTGCACCTGGCTCGAAAGCAATCGCGGCAGGCAGGCCGGCAGTGAACGGCCAGAACCAGAGATTGAGCAGCAGGCCGAACGCGAAGGCAGCAACTGCACCGTAGGCCGCCAGCATCAGGAGCTCTGGCTTTCCGCTGGCTCTTGGCAGGAGTCCCGCACCCATGCCGACCCACGCAGCGCCAAGCATCTGGAAGGGCAGCCAGGGCCCAACGCCACCTGTCATCAGTGCAGAAGCGAACAGCGAGACTGCTCCCAGGCTGAAACCGAAGCCTGGGCCAAGGGCTCGACCGCCCAGCACGAGGATCACCCAGATTGGCTCCAGTCCAGCTGCGCCGCCGCCCAGTGGGCGCATCGCTGCAACAACAGCCGCAAGCACTCCCAGGAGGGCAACTGCTTTTGCATCCATGCCGCCGTCGGTGAATTGCGCGAGGACCACGGCGAGCAGTAGGGGAACGACAAGCGCGAAGAGCCAGGGAGCGTCGTTGGCATGTGCGACTGCGGCTGAATCAGGAGCAGCGAACAGCGGCCAGCTGAAGGCGATGATGCCGATGATGGACGTGGCAAGGATTGCCAGCAGAGATCGCTTGCCGATGCGTACCGCTGGCGTCATCCCACTGCACCGCCGCTGATGGGGGCGTGGGTGCGCAGAATCAGTGGGCCAATGGTCGCGATGACATCAGAGACCGTGAGCCAAGGATGCGGAGCCAGGACCTTCGCCACCTGTGGTGCAAACATCGGCGAGGAAACCACCACATCGGCTGTAGTGCCGTCAGCCACAATCTCGCCCTCCGCAAGGACAATCACACGTGTGGCCACCTCTGCTGCGAGTTCGACATCGTGGGTTGCCAGCAGGATGCCGTGACCGGCGCTTGCGAGATCGCGCAGCACCACGGCCAGACGCAACTTCGTGGGGTAGTCCAATCCACGTGTGGGTTCATCGAGAAGCAGCAGCGGGGGCCGTGCCGCGAGTACGACCGCGAGCGCGAGCAGTAGACGCTGGCCCTCTGACAGATCACGCGGATGTGTGCTGTCCAGGATCTCCGGGGCCAGCAGCGCAAGAAGCGCGCGAGCGGTTCCATGTTCAACATGGGCATCTCTGTCCGCAGCGCGGCACTCGTCAGCCACAGTGGTCGCTTCAAGCAGGTCACCTGGCACCTGTGGCACCAGCCCAACCGATTGCAGAAGCTCAGTGCCTTTCAATGTGCTTGAGTCTTTTCCGTTGGTGGTGATACGTCCCGAATCGCCGGTGCGCAGGCCCACCATCGCGTTGAGCAGGGTTGACTTGCCCGCGCCGTTTCTGCCCATGAGGGCCACGACCTCGCCTCGGTGAACCGACAGCGAAATGCCGCGCAGCGCAGAGTGCGAGCCGTAGCGAACCGTGAGATCGACTGCTTCGACAAGAGTGTCGTTGGCGGTATGCGTGGGGACAGCCCGCAATGGCGGCGGTTGACCGACAAGCAGTGCTCGCAAAGGACCGGCAGCTCGGCGTGCATCGCGCACTGAGAGGGGGAGCGGGGTCCAGCCTGCAATCCGACCGAGTTCGACCACGGGCGGCGCAATCGGCGCTTCGCGCATGACCTCCTGCGGGGTGCCGATCAACAAAGGCTGGGCGTCGCCGGGAACCACGATGATGCGGTCGGCATATTGCACGACCCGCTCAAGTCGATGCTCGGCCATCACCACAGTCATGCCAAGATCGTGTACCAGCCGTTGAAGCGCTGACAGAATCTCCTCCGCCGCACCGGGATCAAGTGCGGATGTTGGTTCATCGAGCACCAGGACCTTCGGGTGTGCGGCAAGAACCGCGCCGATAGCCACTCGCTGTTGTTGTCCTGCGGACAAGGTGAGCAATGGGCGATTGCGCAACTCGGCGAGCCCGAGCAGGTCAAGGGTTTCCTCAACGCGTCTGCGCATGACATCGGGACGAAGGCCCAGACACTCCATGCCAAAAGCCAGTTCCTCCTCGACGGTGTCGGCTACGAACCCACTTGCGGGATCCTGGGGGACTACCCCGACCAGGTCGGCAAGTTCGCGGGGCGGATGAGTGCTGGTGCTTCGTCCATCGATCGATACATCGCCGATCAGCGTGCCGCCAGTGAAATGGGGAACGAGGCCATTGATGGCCTGCAGGAGAGTGCTCTTGCCGCTGCCCGTTCGGCCGACCACGAGCACCAGTTCGCCCTCGACGAGATGCAGGTTCACGTCGTGCAGCACGGGACGGGTGTGCCCGGGGTAGGTCACCGTCACGTGATCGAAGCGAATCATGATGACGCTCCAGCGAGTTCGCGGTCCGATGCTCGCAATGCGTACATCCGCGGGACCTCAGGCGCAGTGATTGCCGGAGTCAGAGCAAGGAGCAGCCCGATCACAGCAAGAGCAGGAAGTGCCGGCCAGGTTGGTGGATCGACCTGTGTGGAGAAGCCGGATGGCAACCACCAGGCCGCGCTGATGAAGCAGGCGGCAATCGCGACTCCGGCACCGGCCACAGCCCACTCGGGAGCCCACCAGGGATCGGGCCGGTAACGCGAGCGGACAGCGTTGCGGGCAGACAGACTGATCGCAAGCAGGCTTGATCCAAGGCCGGCAAGAAGCATCGGAGCACTGAGGAACCAAGGAGTGCCCGCGGAGACCAAGCCATAGGTCCCAATGCATGCGGCTACCAGTCCGAAGGTCAGCAGGCCGGCGTTGATTCGCTTCTGCTGGGTGCTCATGTCGCTTCGACGTCCGTACCCGCGTGAGTCCATGGCTGCCGCCAGAATCACCGATCTTTCCAATGCCCCTTCGAGCACAGGCATCGCTGCTCCTGCGATTGCTCGGGGACCGCGCGTGGCTCTGCCGCGCAGATGACGAGCCGACTGCACGCGTGTGACATCTGCAATCAGTTGCGGGGTGAAGGTCAATGCGACCACCACACTGACGCCGACTTCATACAGGGCCGCTGGTACTGACTTCAGCAACCGACTTGGGGAGGCCAGAGAATTCGCAGCGCCGACGCACATGATGATGGTGGCCAGGCGCAGCCCGTCGTAGAAGGCCAGGAGCAGGCTTTCCAGGGTCACAGGTCCTCCGAGCCGAACCCCAGCCATCCATTCGGGAAGGTCCAGGCCCGGGAGAGTGAACAGGGTCGTGGTGCCGATCGCGGCACCGAAGATCAACTGCACCAACACTCGCACGACGATGATGACGGCGCCGAGTTTGGCAAAGAACATGAATGATCGGGCCCAAGGTGCCTCTGGCTTGCGGGCACTGACCACAGTTCCAGCCACCGCAATGATGAGCACGAGCAGAAGCGGATTCAGCGTTCGACTGGCAGCGGTCGCAAGGCCAAGAGCCCAGACCCACCACGCTCCTGGATGCAACCATCGCGCAGACCCGCGTGCGCCCAACTGCAAGGCCGTTCTCATGTCCGTCTCCGCAGCCGCCACGCGAGGGCACCAAGCAGGGCAAGGGCGCCGACTCCGATGAGGACAGGCAGAGCGCTGGATTGTTCAGAAGCAGGATCAGGAGTGGTTGGTGCTGTGCTCATCGCGTCGACGGGCGCAGACTCATCGATCACGTCGGCGCAACCAGTGGCCGGGTAGGCATCGATCGCGCAGATCAAACCGCCGTCCACGCGCACCGTCCCAACGCTGCGAAGAACGTCATAGCCATTGGCATCCGTTGGAACAACGGTGCAGTACGTCTGCATGAGTCCTGGCCGTTCGCCCGGTGGGGCAGCTTCGGGGAGTCCAGGGTCGACAACAAGGGCCACGCGCTTGCTGCCCTCGACCCCAGCAGTGTCGCCGCAGATGTCGTCGAACGCGTCAGCGGCATCCGTGCGCGGTTCATTTGCCACATCGCCACTGGTCGAGGAGACCGCGAATCTCCACCCTTGGACAGATCCATCAGCCGGTGTCGTGCCAGCCGGTCCGGCCTGAGCAAACTGCCAGGCTCCTTCGCTGGTGCCCCAATAGGTCCAGTAGCGGTACGCAGCGGCCTGGGCGCTTGAGGCCAAGGTGACCGAAAGCAGCACGCCGACGAGCGCGGCGACCAATGCGGTCCCGGCTCGTCGGCGTGTGCGATTCATCGTTGTGGATTACTTGGTGATGGAGTTCAGAAGATTGGCGACCAGATTGGTCTTCTCACTTCCGAATGCTCGAGGGTTCGTGCCGGTGGCCTCCGCGACCTGAATCAGCGCAGCTGCTGCGGCCGCCTTGAACTTTGGCCCGAACAGCGTGAATGCGGTGACATGTCGTTGCAGGTGCCCAAGTCCGGCTAGCACTCCTGCTTGGCCCTTGGCGGCAGACGCGAGTGCAACAACGGCGTTGGCAGTTGAGTTGTCATCTGCTTGCGTTGGATCCATGGCGGAGGGCAGCTGACCCTTGTCAGCGACCAAGGCGTTCGCCAAGAACGCTGAGACGCGCGCCTCGGAGTCCGAACTGCAATTGGTCCCCTTGACGGGGGCGTACTTGGCAGGCTTGGCAACCGGAAGGGTTCCGGCGATCCCGATCAGGCCCTGTGCTGAGGCGAGGAAATCAGCCTTGCCACCGGGCTGGTACGGCAAGCCGAAGGTGCCGGTTCCCGTGCATGGGACCTGTGCCTTTGCAAGGTAGGCCTGGGCCTTGTTCATGGAAGTTGCGTTGACCGGCAAGGTCGCTGCGCCATGGAGTGCAGTCAGGACGAGACCTGTGGAGTTCACATCGGAGCCTGCTCCAAGGGTGTAACCCCACCCGCCGTCAGCATTCTGCTTTGCCACGAGCACGTTGATGGCCTTGTCTGCGGCCGCGTGCTGTTGCACCGCGCGCAGCGCAGTCGCTGCGAGCGCAGTTGAGTTTGAATCAGGACCACTGAACTTCGATGGGTCTGCAACTGGGCAAGGAGTGCTGAGCGATGCCCGGTATGACAGGAAGGAACCGTCAGCGCATTGCTGGGACTTCAGCCAGTTCGTGGCAGCGGATGGCACCTTGTTGAGCGGTTGCAGGGCGATGATCGACAGTGACTGGCGGTACACACCGTCATATGTCGGATCAGTCGGGCCGAACAGGCCGGTGTCTGTTGAGGCGGCGATCGCCGGACTCATGAGGCTGGCGGCCGCAAGGCTCAAGCCTGCGACGCCGATGATTGAACGCGTTACACGTGACATATGTTCTCTACTCTTTCGGTAAGCGGGTCGTGAACGAGTGCCCGCAATACCGATGAGATCCATCGATTCGGGGCTCTGTTCCGTTACCTCGACGGATGGAGCCGCTCGCGCTTGCCAGGTGCTCCGACTCGCCTCAAAGAGGCACACGGTTGCGGGACAGCGCCGGAGTCTCACCGGTCTTCCCCTGAATTTCAAGCGCGTGGATGAAGTTGTGCTGTGCATCCTAGGGTGTGGACATGAAGCATCGATACCTCGGTCGAAGCGGCCTGAAGATCAGTGAGATCACCCTTGGCAACTGGATCACCCATGGTTCCCAGGTCGATGACAGCACTGCGCACGCCACCGTTCATGCTGCCCTCGACGTCGGCATCTCCTCCTTTGACACGGCAGATGTCTATGCGGGCACTCGAGCCGAAGTCGTGCTCGGTGAGGCGCTGAAGGGCCAACGACGCGAGCAGTTGGAGGTCTTCACGAAGGTCTTCTGGCCAACTGGCCGCGGCCCCAATGATCGAGGGTTGAGCCGCAAGCACATCACTGAGGCGATCAATGGGTCGCTGCGACGGCTGAACATGGATTACGTCGATCTCTACCAGGCCCATCGCTTCGACAATGAGACGCCGTTGGAAGAGACCCTCCGCGCCTTCGACGATCTGGTTCGCCAGGGCAAGGTGCTCTACGTCGGAGTCTCCGAATGGTCCGCTGATGAAATTCGTGCGGCCGTCCAGATTGCCGATGACATGGGATTCGATCGGCTGATCTCAAATCAGCCGCAGTACAACATGCTGTGGCGAGTGATCGAGGCTGAGGTGGTTCCCACGAGCCTGGAGCTCGGGCTTGGCCAGATCGTGTTCTCGCCAATCGCGCAGGGAGTGCTGAGCGGAAAGTATCTTCCGGGCCAAGCTCCACCCGAGCAGTCGCGTGCCACAGATGAAAGCGGTGGCTCCAACATGATCTCGCGCTGGATGCGTGAGGATGTTCTGACGGCAGTGCAGGCGCTCATTCCAATTGCCCAAGACCTTGACATCACCCCTGCACAGCTTGCCGTTGCATGGGTGCTGGCCCAGCCCAATATCTCCTCGGCGATTGTTGGAGCCTCACGGCCAGAGCAGGTGTTGGAAAATGCCAAGGCGATCGATGTTGTGCTTGCGCCTGATGTGCTGCTGGCCATTGATCAGGCTTTGGGGGATCTTGTGACAACGGATCCCGCGCTCACCATCTCACCCAGCACTCGCCCGTAGCGAAGAAGAGGATTCGAAATGGACTGGACCTGGCAGACACAGGCGGCAGATGGCTCAGCAGTGGAGTCAGTGCTCGCGAACGATGCCGCGTTTCCTACCCAAGGAGATGCCGAGACCTGGATCGGCGAGACCTGGCATGAGCTGCTGGACGAAGGCGTGGCACAGGTCAGTCTGCTGAACGGGGCCAGTGTGATCTATGGACCGATGAGCCTGCGACCGGCTGCTGAGTGACCGCTAGCGCGGCATCCCACCGCGCTTGACCCTCGGCGGCGGCAGGCGAAGACGTCGCAACTGCATCACCCGGAGGATTGCATACAAGGACAGGCCTTTTCGATCCTTGGCTTCAGGGAATTGCTGGATGGCCTGGCGATTGAGCAGGATCACCATGATGATCGTGTCGATCACGAGCAGCGCCGCGAAAGCGAAGAAGACAACCGTCACCCAGAACTGCAATGGCTGTATCGGAATGAATCCGAGTACGAGAACGCCGACGGCAATGAGGATGAAGTACTCGGCCATGGTGAACCGTGAATCCACGAAATCCCTGGCGAAGGCTCGTGCTGGACCTTGATCGCGAGCGGGCATGAAGCGTTCCTCGCCAGCCATCATCCCGCGGCGTGAGCGTTCACGTTCCGCGCGCACGCGCTCCTTGGCAGCCTTCTTGCCCTCTTTGGTATTGGTCTTCGCAGGGATCTTCACCCGCTGTTTGCGTGCGGCTTCAGCTTCTCGCCTGCTGGGGGTCGCGTGTCCTTTGCCAGTGGTTGGTGCGTCGACTTCTGGCGTCGGCGATTGGCTCGACTTCGATGACCTTCCAAACATGATGGTGCAGCGTAGCCGTTCAGTC
Source organism: Actinomycetota bacterium (assembly GCA_003506065.1). Lineage (GTDB taxonomy): Bacteria > Actinomycetota > Actinomycetes > S36-B12 > S36-B12 > UBA11398. Next base: position 5,782 of record DNXA01000191.1, on the reverse strand, counting down.
AGCGCGAGTCGTTGGGCCGGGCAGCGCAAGCATTCGGTCAAGGGCCGCGCGCGCCCAATGGGCGGTATCGGGATCCACGGTGATCTGGTTGACGAGATTCCCGTCTGCCAGTGATTCAAGGGCCCAGACCAGGTGCGGAAGATCGATGCGATTCATCGTGGCGCAGAAGCACACTGCCTGGTCCAGGAAGACGATCTGCTTGTCCGGGTGATCCTGGGCAAGTCTCTTGACCAAGTTCAACTCAGTGCCGATGGCCCAAGCGCTGCCCGGTGCCGCGTTGGCAATGGTCGAGATGATGACTTCAGTAGAGCCGACGGCATCCGCGGCTGATACGACCTCGTAGGTGCATTCAGGATGCACGATGACCTGGACTCCTGGCACCAGGGCCCGAACCTCTTGTATGGATTTTGCCGTGAATCGAGCATGCACTGAGCAGTGGCCACGCCACAGGATCATCTTGGCTGCCTGCAGTTGCTCGACGGTCAGCCCGCCATTGGGCAGGCGGGGGTTGTAGATGACGCAGTCGTCCAGGCCAAGCCCAAGATCAAGCACCGCCGTGTTGCGCCCGAGATGCTGATCGGGAAGGAAGAGCACCTTCTCGCCCTGCGCGAAAGCCCACTCGAGGCTGGCCTTGGCGTTGCTGGAGGTGCACACCGAACCGCCATGGCGGCCAGTGAAGGCCTTGATTGCTGCGGTCGAATTCATATAGGTGATCGGAACAGTGGTGGCTGCGACCCCTGCTGCCTGCAGGACTCGCCAGCACTCCTCGACCTGCGAGATCTCGGCCATGTCGGCCATCGAGCAGCCAGCTGCCATGTCCGGCAGCACGACCTGCTGACGATCAGAGGTCAGGATGTCAGCGCTCTCAGCCATGAAGTGGACTCCACAGAAGACGATGAACTCGGCTTCGGGGTGAGCAGCGGCCTGCTGAGCCAACTTGAAGGAGTCTCCGGTCACGTCGGCGAACTCGATCACCTCATTGCGCTGGTAATGATGGCCCAGGATGAAGACCCGATCACCCAGGCGGGCCTTGGCCGCTGCGGCACGGGCCACGAGATCTGGATCCGAGGCCGGAGGCAGCGAACCAGGGCATTCGACCCCCTTTTCACTGTCCGGGTCGGCGTTGTGACCCAGCAGGAGCAGAGCCAGGGGGGTGGGCTTGGGGTCAAGCGCCAGTTCGGTCATCTGCCTATTGTCCACATTCATCGGGCATATCGGGAATGGGATGTGAAGAAATCGCGTTATGCCTGTCGTAGACTCTTCAGGCAACCACCTATGGAAGGACCGCCATGACAGCCGACGTCACGATTCAGACGGTGCCCACGACTGACGGCATTGAGCTCACCAGCACCGCAGCATCAAAGGTCAAGGCGCTCCTTGAAGCCGAGGGCCGCGATGATCTCGCACTGCGTGTCGCTGTGCAGCCTGGTGGCTGCTCAGGCCTTCGCTACCAGCTCTTCTTCGATGACCGCAATCTTGATGGCGATGTCACCAAGGACTTTGGTGGTGTCGGTGTTGTCACCGATCGCATGAGTGCCCCGTACCTCAATGGCGCCACCATCGACTTCGTTGACACCATCGAGAAGCAGGGATTCACCATCGACAATCCCAACGCTTCGGGTTCCTGCGCCTGCGGAGACTCGTTCAACTAAGTCTGCAGTCCGCGGCGCATTCGATAGTTTTCGCTGATGCGACCAAGAGCACGAAGATCAACTCTCGGGTTGACTTCGCTGATCTTGGTCGCATCAGTTGTTTCTGCACTCCCGGCCGCCGCCGCACCCCCAAAGACCAGAGTCCTGTCCAGCGCAGATGTTCCTGCCTCCTTCGGGCAAGTTCAGGGCTTCACATTCAGCAAGAAGCCGAAGGACTACGCAACGACCATCACCTTGTGCACCGACAGCAAGGGAGATCCGATGGCCGCGATCCCCGCGCCCACCCCTCAGTATTTTGCGCAGAGCCAGATCAAGCCGCAAAGAAAGAACGTCTTCACGAATGTGAGCGAGCGCGTATACGCGTACCCAAGTGCTGATGCGGCAGCCGCGGCCTATCTGCAGCTCTCGCAGGAAGTGGTGAAGTGCACCGGGACCGTTCAAGGTCCAGCTGGCGAGGACCCAAAGGTGACCGACACCTATGCCAATGGCAGCAGTCCGGGCGGGCAGTTTCAGAACTTCTGGGTCCAGGACAGCACTGTGTTCGCCAGCAGAAACCCATTGAATGCCGGCAAGACGGTGATGTTCTCGGTGTACTCCCAGGCAGGCGATGCCGTGATTCACACCGAGGTCTACATCGACGGACGGCTGCGGGTGCCTGCTGTGCAGAGGACAGATCTTCAGTTGCTCGCGATGACGCTCAGTTCCAAATGGGCTCCACAGTAGGGTCGGTTCTCGTGCCGATCTTTGTGACTGGGTCCATTGCAACTGACCATCTGATGAATTTCCCGGGGAAGTTCACCGACTCCCTTGTAGCCGAGACCCTTCACAAGGTCTCGCTGTCCTTTCTCGTGGACGATCTTGAGATCCGTCGCGGAGGAGTCGCGCCGAACATTGCCTTCGGTATGGGCTGCCTAGGCCTGAATCCTGTGCTCGTGGGAGCAGTCGGCTCGGACTTCGCTGACTATGAGTCGTGGCTTCAGCGTCATGGTGTGGACACCAGCGGAGTGCACGTGTCCGAGACCAGCCACACCGCTCGGTTCATCTGCACGACCGATGAGGAGCAGAACCAGATTGCCTCCTTCTACGCCGGTGCAATGTCCGAAGCGCGCAACATCGAACTGAAGCCGGTGGTTGATGTCACGGGTGAACCAGATGTTGTCCTGATCAGTGCCAATGATCCCGATGCCATGCTCCGCCACACACAGGAATGTCGCCAGCGCGGCTATGCCTTCGCGGCCGATCCCAGCCAGCAATTGGCGCGCATGGATGGAGCAGCCATCAAGCCGTTGATCGAGGGGGCCACCTACCTGTTCACCAATGAGTACGAGGGAGCGCTCATCGAGCAGAAGACCGGCTGGACTTCGCGAGACATTGCGTCAATGGTCGACACCCGCATCACAACTCTGGGCAAGAACGGCTCGCGCGTTGAACGCAAGGGCGAGAAGCCCGTACTGGTCGACATCGCCCAGGAGGACCGTCGCACAGATCCGACTGGAGTCGGCGATGCCTTTCGTTCGGGATTCCTCACCGGCATGGCATGGGGTCTCAGCGATGAGCGCGCTGCACAGGTGGGCTCGCTGCTGGCCGCCTACGTCATCGAGACCGTCGGCACTCAGGAATATGTGCTTTCCCGCACGGCATTTCTCAATCGGCTGGCCCGCAATTTCGGCGACGATGCCGCTGCCGACATTGCCCCGCATGTGGTCTGCCCTCAGCCGTAGTTGTGGCGATCGATCCGGGACCTTGTGCGTGGAAGTTCCCTGATCCGCTGCTCGCCGAACCTGATCAAGAGATCATTGCGATTGGCGCTGATCTGGAACCGGCTACCTTACTGGCCGCGTATCGCCGCGGCGTATTCCCCATGCACCTGGCCACGGGTGAACTCGCGTGGTGGTCACCCAATCCGCGAGGTGTCCTGAACCTCGGCGATTTGAAGGTGAGCAGATCTCTGCGCAAGTCTGCCGCCCACTTCGAGGTCACCTTTGACACCGCCTTTGAAGCCGTGATGCGCGGTTGCGATGAAGGCCGTATCGATTCCTGGATAACTGAGGACTTTGTTCGGGCATACACGCTTCTGCACGCAATGGGCTGGGCACACTCTGTTGAAGTGTGGAGCAATGGTGAGCTCGTGGGCGGACTGTATGGGCTCGAGGTCGGGGGTCTGTTCGCCGGTGAATCGATGTTTCATCGTCAACGCGATGCCTCGAAAGTGGCAATGGTCGCGCTCGTGCATCGCCTCCAACGATGCGGAGGTGACCGATTGCTTGACGTGCAGTGGTGCACCGATCACCTTGCCACCATGGGTGTCACAGAGATTCCTCGCATCGAGTACCTGACTCGACTGCGTGCAGCTCGGCGTCAGTCCTCCTGTCTGGAAGTACTGAATCGGACGATGTAGCCAGTTCCGGGTCCACCATCAGGTGGAGCGACGGTGCCTTGAAACTCGGCGCCCTTGAGTCGACACCAGGCCGGAATGTCGTATTGCGCGGCCGGATCATCAGCAAGGACGCCGACGACCTCCTGGGTGCTGAACCCGTCGCGCAGCCACATTGTCTGGGCTCGCGCGAGAGAGATCACCGGGATCGGACAGCGCCGACCACGCTCGTCGATCCAGAGGCTGACGTTCACAGTCCGGCTCCTTGACGCAATTGCGCAACGACCTCAACAAGGGTGTCGACAAAGGAGTCGATGGTGTCCTCGGAGCAATCAGGAGGCAGGGAGATGCGCAGATTTCCACCGGTGAATCCGCCGATGGCTGCCAGCACGTGGCTGGCTCGATCACTGTCGGCAACGCAGGCTGAGCCACTGGCGACCAAATAGCCTCGGCGATCCAATTCGATGACGAGTGACTCCCCACTGACATACAGAATCGAGCAGTTGAGGATGTGCGGCAGTCGGTCCTGTTCATCGCCCGCGAATGCCACGTCGGGGATCGCAGCCCTGATCGAGACTCGCAAGCGATCAATCAAGGCGAACTGCCGTGCCGATTGAGTCTGCAACTCTGGGAGGGTGAGCTCCAAAGCAGTGGCGGCTGCAACCACGGCGGGCACATCTGCCCGACCGCCAATCCAGCCTCCGACTGCAGGCAAAGGACACGACCAGCGGGCAGCAGCCTGCACCGCTATGACCACGACACCAGCAGGGCCGCCCCAGTCAGAGGTCGCGACGAGGAGCACCGACCGGTCAGTGCTCACTGGGATGCGTCCCAGAGATTGACTGGCGTCCACGAGCAATCGGAATCCAGCGGCTGAGAGAGCCTTGAGGTCCTGACGGGTCCCGATCTCGACATTGGCGGCCTGGATCGCCAGGACCACTGAGTCGGGGTCACCGAAGTCGTCGCGTTGCGGATGGATGACAGCCCCACGCTCGTCAACGGGGAGGATCTGCAGGGTTGGGGCGGCCTCGCTGACCCCATCGATCAGGGCCAGGGTCTCGATCGCTGATGCGGCGAAACGCGGTGCGCCCAGGAATCCTTGCGCAGCCCACAACGAGGCCAGACGCATATTGGGCGCGAAGAACACCTGCTCTGCGCCGATTGATGATCCTGTTGCCGCGGCGATCCCGGCCGCGAGGCTGGCGCGCGCGGTGTCCAGGAACAGTGCTGACTGGCGTCCGTGGTGATGCAGCCGTGCCGGATCGGCCCACGCAAGTTCGCTCGCGCGCGTGTAGGCAGCGGCCACTGCACCTGCCATGGGCAGCCCTCCGACGGCGTCCAGATACCCAGCGGGAGCAGCGGGCAGGCCGGACATGGTCAGCACGGTACTTGGCGGTGAAAAAGCCGACGAAATTGAGCGGCGGATCACACCGATCCGACGAGAATTGGCCCAAGGCAGTGCGCTAGTCTCACCAACGTTTCTAGTTGCCCGATGTGTGGACCGAAAGGGAACCTGTGGGTTCGAATGTGCACCAGCCAAGAAGCCTTCGCCGGATGAGGCGAATCGCCCTTGGTATGGGGACGATTGCCATAGCGACAGTCCTTTCCGGCTGTACCGCCAATGAGGCGTTCTTCTTTGACATGCCGGATCCGGCAACCAAGGAAGCGCCCATCATTCAGGACCTCTGGCAGGGGTCCTGGATCGCTGCTTGGCTGGTTGGGCTGCTGACGTGGGGACTGATGCTGTTCGCGGCGG